>NZ_JBHWJY010000011.1:0-137978 GCF_042731135.1 Streptomyces sp. NPDC059874 | reverse complement strand
CCCACCCCCGCGTTTTTCTTTTCGGGGGGGTGCTCTTTTTTTTCTCCCCCCCGGGGGGGGGGGGCCCCCCCCCCCCGCAACGGCGGCGAGCCCGGTCGCAGGCCGCGGGGCGGCACGGACCGGGCTCGGGAGACCATCCCCGGAGGGGGTCAGGCTCCGGCGACCAGCTCGACCTGGATCTCGACCTCGACCGGGGCGTCCAGCGGGAGGACCGCCACGCCGACGGCGCTGCGGGCGTGGACGCCCTTCTCGCCGAGGACGGCGCCCAGGAGCTCGCTCGCCCCGTTCAGCACGCCCGGCTGGCCCGTGAAGTCGGGGGCCGAGGCGACGAAGCCGACGACCTTCACGACACGCGCGATCTTGTCGAGGTCACCGATGACCGACTTGACGGCGGCCAGGGCGTTCAGCGCGCACGTGGCGGCCATCTCCTTGGCCTGCTCCGCCGACACCTCGGCGCCGACCTTGCCGGTGAGCGCCATGCTGCCCTTGACCATCGGGAGCTGGCCCGCGGTGAAGACGTACGAACCCGACCGGACCGCCGGCTGGTACGCGGCGATCGGCGGGACGACCTCGGGGAGGGTCAGGCCGAGCTCGGCCAGCTTCGCTTCGACGAGGCCGCCGCTCATGCCTTCTCCCGCTTGAGGTAGGCCACGAGCTGCTCGGGGTTGTTCGGCCCGGGCACGACCTGGACGAGCTCCCAGCCGTCCTCGCCCCAGGTGTCCAGGATCTGCTTGGTGGCGTGGACCAGCAGCGGGACGGTCGCGTATTCGAACTTCTTGGTCATGGGAGCGAGGGTAGTGCCTGCGGTCCGGGGCGAAGGAATTAGGCTCGGACGCTGTGAGCAGGCTCCAGGTGGTCAGCGGCAAGGGCGGCACCGGCAAGACCACGGTCGCCGCGGCACTCGCGCTCGCCCTCGCACGCGAGGGCAAGCGGACTCTTCTCGTGGAGGTCGAGGGCAGGCAGGGCATCGCGCAGCTCTTCGGAACGGAGGCGCTCCCGTACGAGGAGCGGAAGATCGCGGTCGCGCCCGGTGGCAGTGGGGAGGTGTTCGCGCTCGCCATCGACGCCGAACGGGCACTGCTGGACTACCTCCAGATGTTCTACAAGCTCGGCTCGGCCGGCCGCGCGCTCAAGAAGCTCGGCGCCATCGACTTCGCCACGACCATCGCCCCCGGGCTGCGCGACGTGCTGCTGACGGGCAAGGCCTGCGAGGCGGTGCGGCGCAAGGACCGGGCCGGCCGGTTCGTCTACGACCACGTGATCATGGACGCGCCGCCGACCGGGCGGATCACGCGCTTCCTGAACGTCAACGACGAGGTGGCGGGCCTGGCCCGGTTCGGGCCGATCCACAACCAGGCGCAGGCCGTCATGAAGGTGCTCAAGTCCCCCGAGACGGCCGTACACCTCGTCACCCTCCTGGAGGAGATGCCCGTCCAGGAGACCGCGGACGGGATCGAGGAACTGCGCGGGGTCGGGCTGCCCGTCGGGCGGGTCGTCGTCAACATGGTGCGCCCGCACCACCTCGACGAGGACACCCTGCGCGCCGCCGCCGAGGACCACCGCGCCGGGGTCGCCCGGGCGTTGTCCCGCGCGGGACTCGGCGGCGCGCGCCGCGGCGGGCTCGCCGAGCGGCTGGTGGAGCCGCTGCTCGCACAGGCCGCCGAGCACGCGAGCCGGGTGGAGCTGGAGCGCGAGCAGCGCGCGGTGCTGGGGGAGCTGGACGTGCCGACGTACGAACTCCCGCTGCTCGGGGCGGGGATGGATCTG
Source organism: Streptomyces sp. NPDC059874 (assembly GCF_042731135.1). NCBI lineage: Bacteria > Bacillati > Actinomycetota > Actinomycetes > Kitasatosporales > Streptomycetaceae > Streptomyces > Streptomyces sp. NPDC059874. Next base: position 136,211 of record NZ_JBHWJY010000011.1, on the reverse strand, counting down.
GCCGGGCTGTACGAGCTGGCCAAGGAACTGCGCAAGCAGTCGGTGGGCGAATGAGCGAGGGGGTGGACACCTTGGGGCTGGACTCTCCGCCTCGGCTGGCGGTCGACGGGCTGTTGGACGACCCCGGTACCCGGATCATCGTGTGCTGCGGGGCGGGCGGGGTCGGCAAGACCACCACGGCCGCGGCGCTCGGCGTGCGGGCGGCCGAGCGCGGGCGGAAGGCGGTCGTCCTCACCATCGACCCGGCGCGGCGGCTCGCGCAGTCGATGGGGATCGACTCGTTGGACAACACCCCGCGCGAGGTGGGCGGCGTGGGCACCGACGGCGGTGGACTGCACGCCATGATGCTCGACATGAAGCGGACCTTCGACGAGATCGTCGAGGCACACGCGGACGCCGAGCGGGCCAAGGCCATTCTCGCCAACCCCTTCTACCAGTCGCTGTCGGCCGGCTTCGCGGGCACGCAGGAGTACATGGCGATGGAGAAGCTGGGTCAGCTGCGGGCCCGGGACGACTGGGACCTGATCATCGTGGACACCCCGCCGAGCAGGTCCGCGCTGGACTTCCTCGACGCGCCGAAGCGTCTCGGGTCCTTCCTGGACGGGAAGTTCATCCGGGTGCTGATGGCTCCGGCGAAGGTGGGCGGCCGGGCGGGGATGAAGTTCCTCAATGTCGGCATGTCGATCATGACGGGCACCCTCAGCAAGCTCATGGGTGCTTCGCTGCTGAAGGACGTGCAGACCTTCGTGGCCGCGATGGACACGATGTTCGGCGGCTTCCGCACCCGTGCGGACGCGACCTTCCGGCTGCTGCAGGCTCCCGGCACGGCCTTCCTCGTGGTCGCCGCGCCCGAACCGGACGCCCTGCGCGAGGCGGCGTACTTCGTGGAGCGGCTGGCCGCGGAGAAGATGCCGCTGGCCGGTCTCGTACTGAACCGGGTGCACGGCAGTGGCGCCGACCAGCTGTCCGCCGAGCGGGCGTTGGCCGCCGCGGAGAATCTTGAGGACGGCGGCATTGTCGATCAGGAGTCCGGGAAAGCTGGACTTCGTGACTCGGCCGACGACGACGGCTCCCCCGCCGGCTCCTCCGCCGGCTCCTCCGACAAGACGACCGACGACACGACGCACGACACCATCGACGACACGATCGACAGCGCACCCGACGACACCCCCGTCGTGGACGAGATCACCGCAGGACTGCTGCGCCTGCACGCGGAACGGATGCAGGTGATCGCGCGCGAACAGCGCACACGCGATCGCTTCACCTCACTGCACCCCGAGGTGGCGGTGGCCGAAGTGGCCGCCCTGCCCGGCGATGTGCACGACCTCGCCGGGCTGCGGGCCATCGGAGAGCGACTCGCGGCCGGGGTTCCGGCCGGAGCGTAGGCGTTCGTACGTAGCGGTGGCCGTGTGGTCTACCCGGCTGCCGCGTACGTCTCGTACGCAACGTCGATCTCCGCGTCTGCATCCATGGTGAGGATGCCCGTGCTGCGCTCGTACTCCGTGCGGGCGGTTTCGAGCAGCCGTCGCCACGAGGTGACGGTGGGACGCCGGCGCAACAGCGCGCGTCGTTCCCGCTCGGTCATTCCGCCCCACACGCCGAACTCGACGCGATTGTCGAGCGCGTCGGCCAGGCATTCGGTCCGCACCGGACATCCGGTGCACACCGCCTTGGCCCTGTTCTGTGCCGCTCCTTGAACGAACAGTTCATCCGGATCGGTAGTGCGGCAGGCTGCCTGCGCACTCCAGTCGGTAACCCAGCCCATCCCGGCGCCGTCCTCTCCCGAATCGAGGCTCCCCCACGGCGGTAGCGGCATATTCACCGCTGCCAGTTGAGGACGTTACGGAAGGCGAGCACAGTGCAACACCCCCGACGGGCCCAATCTTGAATGGTCCGAACGGACTATGGGTAAGCGGCAGATCACCCGACGGAGTGATCCGGCGACATGCCCGACCATTCCGGCGATTCGGATGAAATCGGCGGGGCATCACGAAGGCGCGGCCACAGCGGAGGGCGGGATTCGGACATGAGTCCACCCCATTCGGGAAGGGTGAAAATCAAGCCGAGGGGTTGATGTGACACCCGACTGCTGTGACAGTTGGGGACAGCTTAGGCCAAGGCATTCGCGTGTGTCCGGCGAATCAGAACGTAGGCTGCCCTCCATGGGAAAGAAGCGCTCGGGCGGCGGGCTCACGGGGAGCCAGCAGGCCGCCAAGTTCCTCGGGGTGTCCGTTCTCTCCGGAGTTGTGCTGGCCGGTATGGCGATTCCGGCGGCCGGTGCCCTGGGACTCGCGGCCAAGGGCACCGTCGAGGGATTCGATGAGATTCCGGCCAATCTCAAGACCCCGCCGCTGAGCCAGCGGACCACGATTCTGGATGCCGAAGGTGACGTGATCGCCACCGTCTATTCGCGCGACCGGCAGGTGGTCCCCCTCACGGCGATCTCCCCGTACATGCAGAAGGCGATCGTCGCCATCGAGGACTCGCGTTTCTACGAGCACGGTGCGATCGACCTCAAGGGCATCCTGCGCGCGGTCAACCGCAACGCGCAGGAAGGCGGCGCGGCTCAGGGCGCCTCGACGCTCACCCAGCAGTACGTGAAGAACGTGTTCGTCGAAGAGGCCGGCGACGACTCGACGAAGGTGCGGGAGGCCCAGGAGAAGAGCCTCGGGCGCAAGATCCGCGAGCTGAAGTACTCGATCCAGGTCGAGGAGGAGCTCGGGAAGAAGAAGATCCTCGAGAACTACCTCAACATCACCTTCTTCGGCCAGGCGGCATACGGAATCGAATCCGCCGCCCAGCGCTACTTCAGCAAGCCGGCCAAGGACCTGACCCTGGAGGAGTCCGCGCTGCTGGCGGGCGTCGTCCAGTCGCCGAGCCGGTACGACCCGGTCAACGACGTGACCGAGGCGACGAAGCGCCGCAACCTCGTCCTCCAGCGGATGGCCGACATCAAGGACATCTCGCAGGCGGAGGCGGACGCGGCGAAGGCGAAGCCGGTCGCGCTGAAGGTGACCAGGCCGAAGAACGGCTGCATCACCGCGGTCAAGGGCGCCGGGTTCTTCTGCGACTACGTCGAGAAGGCCTTCCTGACCGATCCGGTCTTCGGCAAGACCCGCGAGGAGCGGGCGAAGGTCTGGAACCGGGGCGGTCTGACCGTACGGACGACCCTGGACCCGCAGGCGCAGGACGCCGCGAACGAGTCGATCAAGGACCACGTCTACCAGGAGGACTCGGTCGCGACGGCCGTGACCATGATCCAGCCGGGCACCGGCCGGGTGCTGGCGATGGGTCAGTCCAAGCCGTACGGCTTCGGCAAGAACGAGACGGTCATCAACTTCTCCGTGGACAAGCGGATGGGCGGCTCGAACTTCGGCTTCCAGGTCGGCTCCACCTTCAAGCCGTTCATCGCGGCCGCCGCCCTGGAGCGGGGGCTGCCGGCGACGAAGGTGTACGCGGCACCGAACAAGATGGACTACCCGAGCCCGATCAGCCGCTGCGACGGCACGTCGTACATCAACCCGCCCTCCAAGCGGGAGACGGCGGAGAACGAGACCGAGGACGAGGTCGGCCCCTACGCGCTGAAGACGGCGATGGAGAAGTCGATCAACACCTACTTCGTCGAGATGATCTCCGAGATCGGGCTCTGCCCGGTGACGGAGATGACGCAGAAGCTCGGCGTCGTCCCGGCCGACGGCTCGAAGCTGCCCGAGGGTCCGTCGATCGCGCTCGGCTCCGCCGAACTCTCCCCGCTGACGATGGCCAACGCGTACGCGACCTTCGCCAACCGGGGCGTCTACTGCACCCCGATCGCCATTGAGTCGATCACCGACGCCCATGGCAAGGCGCTGGCGGTGCCGAAGAGCAAGTGCGAGCGGGCGATGGCGACGGAGACCGCCGACACGATCAACACCCTGCTGCGCGGAGTGGTCGACTCCGGTACGGGTGAGCGGGCCGGCCTGACCGACCGCGACAGCGCGGGCAAGACCGGTACGACGGACTCCCGCCACAATGCCTGGTTCGTGGGCTATACCCCGAACATCTCCGGCGCGGTGTGGGTCGGTTCGGGCGGCGCGAAGAAGATCACGATGGAGCAGATCAGGATCGGCGGCCAGTACTACCCGAAGGTCTTCGGTGGCGGCCTGCCCGGCCCGATCTGGAAGGACGCCATCACCGGCGCGCTGTCCGGACGCGAGGCGCCCACCTTCACCACGGTCAGCATCCCGGAGCCGACGGTTCCGTCCGGCGGCTCCCGCGGCAACAAGCCCGCCGACAACCCGAGCAAGCCCGGCAAGCCGGGCGGCGACAACAAGCCCGGCGGGCGGCCCGGCGGAACGACGACCGTCGGAGCCACCGGCGGCGCCACCGGCGGCACCACGCAGACGCCCTTCCCCGGGATCACGATCGGCCCGGGCGGCATCATCGGCGGCCGCGAGGACCAGTAGCAGCGAAAAAAGTGAGGGCCCCCAGCCGAATCCGGCTGGGGGCCCTCAGCTGTTCGTGTCTCCCGGCGTCAGGAGAGGTGCTTCTTCACGGCGGCGGCGACCCGCCCGCCCTCCGCCAGACCGGCGACCTTCGGGTTCACGATCTTCATGACGGCACCCATGGCGCGCGGCCCCTCGGCGCCCGCGGCCTTGGCCTCCTCGACGGCCTGAGCCACGATCGCGTCGAGCTCCTCGTCGCCGAGCTGCTTGGGCAGGTACGTGTCGAGGAACTCGCCCTCCGCGGTCTCCCGCGCGGCCTGCTCGGGACGGCCGCCCTGCCCGAAGGCATCCGCGGCCTCCCGGCGCTTCTTCGCCTCCTTGGCGATCACCTTGAGGACTTCCTCGTCGGAGAGCACGCGTGCCTCCTTGCCCGCGACCTCCTGGTTGGTGATGGCGGAGAGGGTCAGTCGCAGGGTGGACGAGTGCAGCTCGTTCCGCTCCCTGATGGCGGTCGTGAGGTCTTCCTGGAGCTTGGCCTTGAGCGTGGTCATGTACCTGAGTCTGCCAGGTGCGGGGGCGGTGGCGCCCACCCGTTTTCCGGGTCTGCGACGATGGGTCCATGCGTGCGCGTTACGGAGTACCCCTGAAAGCGGCTGCCGGAATCGCTGCGGTGGGGGCCGCGGGTGTGGCCTACGCCGCCGGTTTCGAGGCGCGGTCGTTCCGCCTGCGTCGAGTGACGGTCCCCGTCCTGCCCCAGGGGATGCGCCCGCTGCGCATACTGCAGGTCTCCGACATCCACATGGTCGGCGGGCAGCGCAAGAAACGCGCCTGGCTGCAGTCGCTGGCCGGCCTGCGCCCCGACTTCGTCGTGAACACCGGCGACAACCTCTCCGACACCGAAGGCGTCCCGGAGGTGCTCGACGCCCTGGGCCCGCTGATGTCCTTCCCCGGCGCGTACGTCTTCGGGTCGAACGACTACTACGGGCCCCGGCTGCGCAACCCCGGGCGGTACCTGATCGAGAAGGCCCAGGGCCGGCACGGGCTGAACGGCAACAAGCCGGTCGTCGGCGCCGTCCACAACCCGTGGGAGGACATGCGGGACGCCTTCGACGCGGCGGGCTGGCTGAACCTCACCAACACCCGGGCGCGGCTGAAGCTGGACGGCCTGGAGCTGGCCTTCACCGGGCTGGACGACCCGCACATCAAGCGGGACCGCTACGAGAGGGTGGCCGGCGGACCGGACACGGAGGCCGACTTCTCGATCGCCGTGGTGCACGCCCCGTACCTGCGCGTCCTCGAAGCCTTCACGGCCGACCGCTATCCGCTGATCCTCGCCGGTCACACGCACGGCGGGCAGCTGTGCGTCCCCTTCTACGGGGCACTCGTCACCAACTGCGACCTGGACACCAAGCGGGTGAAGGGCCTGTCCACCTACGAGGCGGCCGGGCAGCGTTCGTACCTGCACGTCTCGGCCGGCTGCGGCACCAACCGGTTCACCCCGGTGCGCTTCGCGTGCCCGCCGGAAGCGACACTCCTGACGCTCACCCCGAAGGCGTAAGGAATTCGCCGCCCTCCCCCAGTACGTTGATGCGATGACCTCACCGACGTACGCCGTCCAGGCGGCCTTCCGCGCCCTGATCGCCGCCGCGGCCGTGGTGGGGCTCGCCATCGAGCTCACCCACGGCAGCGTCCCCGTCGTCCTGAGCTTCTTCACCATCTGGACGAACATCGCGGTCGCGGTCGTCTTCTCGCTCTCGGCCGCCCGCGCCTGGCAGTGCCGCCCGGACGCCGACCCCCTCCACCGGGGCGGGGTCCTGCTCTTCATCCTGATCACCGGGCTGGTCTTCCACCTGGTCCTCGCCAACCCGTCGAGCCCCTTCAACGTGCTGGAGGACCTGAACAAGCTGACCGGCGCCAAGGCCGTCGCCAACCAGCTCCTGCACACGGTCACCCCGGTCGGCGCAGTCCTGGACTTCCTCTTCCTCACCGCCCCGGGCACCCTGCGCCCGCGCCACGCCTTCCACTGGTTGGCCTACCCGCTCGCGTACGTGACCTTCGCGCTGATCCGCGGCGCCCTGCTGTCCCCGGACGCGAAGGCCCGGTACACGTACCCCTTCATCGACGTGGCCCAGTACGGCTACGGCCGCGTCGCCCTGAACGCGCTGGTCCTGGGCATCCTCTTCTACGCACTCGGCCTGGCCCTGATCGCGGCGGACCGCCACCGCCCGGCATCCCCACTGGCCCCGCGACCGCTCCCCGAAAACCGGATTTCGCCTCAGGCCGCAGGTCCGCTAAAGTAATCGATGTCGCCAGGACAGCATCTGCTGCAAGGCGGCGATCGGGGTGTAGCGCAGCTTGGCAGCGCGCTTCGTTCGGGACGAAGAGGTCGTGGGTTCAAATCCCGCCACCCCGACGCTGTAGTACCAGGTCAGAGCCGGTGTCTTGCAAAAGACACCGGCTCTGCTTGTTTCTCCCCGCCGTATCGGGAGAACCCCGGGGGAAGACTCCGCTGAAGCGGCGAAGGGCCTGGCAGCCAAGATTACGGGGCCGTGAGCCCGCGCCCGAGCCGACGCAGATCGCAGTCGGCGCGGACGAAACCGAGGCGTTCCCCCACGGTAGGAAGAGGACCGATGTGTTCATGCGCGTCGGCAATGTCGTGGCGTACGTCCTGGCGAGTACGCGCCGCTCGACAGCCCTGATGGCGCTCCTCGCCCCGGTCGGCCAGGGCGGCTGCCACCTGTAGTTCCGGGCGTCCTGACCTGCGGCCACTCCGATTCGTCGGCCTCGGCGCGACGGGGCCCGGTGTCGGGGGGAGGAGTCTCGCCCCCGGCACCAGGCCCGTCGGATCATCAGCGCGTCACTTGACGTTGACGGCCGTCCACGCCGCCGCCACCTGCTGGTATTCGGTGCCGGACGTGCCGTAGAGGTCTGCCGTCGCCTGGAGGGTGGCCGTGCGGGCCCCCGCGTAGTTCGTGGTCGACGTCATGTAGGTGGACAGGGCCTTGTACCAGATCTTGTAGGCCTTGGTCCGCCCGATGCCCGTGACGGTGGAGCCGTCGTAGGTCGGGGAGTCGTAGGACACGCCGTTGATCGTCTTCGCGCCGCTGCCCTCGGACAGCAGGTAGAAGAAGTGGTTGGCGACGCCCGAGGAGTGGTGGACGTCGAGCCGGCCAACCGACTTCGACCAGTAGTCGGCGGAGGAGCCGTCCTTGCTGGGCTTGTCCATGTAGCGCAGCGGGGTGCCGTTGCCGCGGATGTCGATCTTCTCGCCGATGAGGTAGTCGCCGATGTCGGAGGAGTTGTTCGCGAAGAACTCCACCGAGGTGCCGAGGATGTCGCTGGTGGCCTCGTTGAGGCCGCCGGACTCGCGGTTGTAGTTCAGCTTGGCGGTGGCCGCGGTCAGGCCGTGGCTCATCTCGTGGCCCGCGACGTCCAGGGAGGTGAGCGGCTTGAGGTTGCCCGCGCCGTCGCCGTAGGTCATGCAGAAGCACTGGTCGGACCAGAAGGCGTTGACGTACGCGTTGCCGTAGTGGACCCGGGAGTACGCGGCCTTGCCGTCGCCGGCGATGCCGTTGCGGCCGAGCTCGGCCTGGTAGAAGTCCCAGGTGACGGCCGCACCGTAGGCGGCGTCGACGGCGGCGGTCTGCCGGTTCGTCGCCAGCCCGTCGCCCCACTTGTCGTCGGCGTCGGTGAAGAGGCTGCCGGTGCCGGTGGTCCCGCCGTTCAGGTCGTACGTCTTGTGACCGCCGCGGCCCGCGTCGGTCAGGTTGTACGTCGATCCGCTCGGAGTGGTGCCGAGCGTGACCGAGCCGGAGTACTGGCTGGTGCCGGTGCCGGTCTCGATGGCCTCGTACGCCCAGAGCTCGGCGCCGGTGGCCGCGTCCGTGATGACGTGGCGCTCGCTCGGGGTGCCGTCGGGCTGGGTGCCGGTGACGACGGCCTCGTAGGCGAAGACGGGGGTGCCGGTCGCGGCCCAGACCACCTGGCGGGCGCCGGCGGGCGCGGCCTTCAGGGAGCGGGCGGCGGCGGGGGCTATTCGGGCCTCGGTGCCCTTGGTGGTCTTGCGGCTGCCGTCCTTCTTCAGGTGGACGACCAGGTCGCCGCCGAGTACGGGCAGGCCGGCGTAGGTGCGCTCGTAGCGGGTGTGGACCGTGCCGTCCGCGTCCTTGATCACGTCGCGGGCGACGAGGCGCTCCTGGTCGGAGAGCCCGATGGCGCGCGCGGTACCGGCCGCTTCGCTCTGCGCGGCGGAGATCGCCTGGGCGCGAGCGGAGGCCGACTGCGTGACGGCGGTGGCTCCCGCCTCGCGCTCGGCAGCCGCGTTGGCGGCGCCGCTCTGGACGGCGAGCGCGACCATCGCCGCGGACCCGACGAGGGCGGCGGTGCGCAGCACGCGGGTCCGGCTGCGGGAGGTGGGGGATGAGGACATGTGGTGGGTCACTCGTTCTCCTTCGTTGCCGTGGGGGCGCTGCGAGATTGCCAGGAAGGAGCAAGTGATTGACAGGTATGCAACAAGAATTTGACCTGTTGTTGTCCGGAGAGAGGATTCTGCTGTCCGCTCAACGGTCAAAAACGGAACATTCCGCTTGGCCCCGGGGCCAGTTGGACCCCGGGGCCGGGCGGGCATCGGCGACCGGCTGTCAGACTCCGGGAATCTGACGGGCCTTGAACGCCGCGCGCACCGCATCCGCCGCGCTCTTGCCGTACATGCGCTCGGCGGTCGCGACCGTCTTCAGCGCCGCGTCCGTGAAGCTGGTGTCGGGCGCGAAGCCGAACTGCGCGTTGACGATGATCCGGTCCGCGGTCCTGGCCCCCAGGGCGCCCCGGATGTCGAAGAGCGCACGGGACCAGATCTCACCGTCCGCGTGGACCTCGCCCACCCGGTCCGCATAGACCTTGGAGCCGTCGATCCGGCGCAGGCAGTGCGGGGCGTCGCTGTAGGAGATCGAGTCCCAGTCCGCGACGCACCCCAGGTCCGCCTTGCGGGGCCAGCCGTAGCGGGTGTCCGCGTTGGCGCCGACCTCGACGGCCAGGTAGTCGCCGAAGGCCTCGCCGATCGCGCCGGCCTCCGGGGAGGTGCCGAAGCCGGGGACCTGGGCCTCGTGGACCGCGTGGCCGTACTCGTGGACGATCACCTCGGCGTCCTCGGCGTCGTCGACCCCGCCCTTGCCGAAGCGGATCTCGTCCTTCTTGTCGGTGAAGAAGGAATTGTCGGCTCCGTACTGGTTGATACGGACCGGCTGCACGCGGTCGTTGGCCCCGGGAAGCTCCGTGCCGAAGCCGAGGCCCTGGAGGTACTCCTGCGCCTCGTTGACCCAGAAGTAGGCCATGACCTGCTCGAACTGGTCGTCGTGGCGGTTGTACGAGGCCGCGTCCGCGACCTTCGCGGAGGCGCCCGTGTCCGACCTGACGTAAGCCCACTTGCCCGACAGCCCGCCGCTCGCGTCGAGGTTGCGCAGGGCGGTCGTGACGTAGGCGGAAGCGGGAACCGCGGTGGCCGAATCCTTGGCGTCGGCGAGCGTCTGGTCGCCGGAGGACTGGACGGGATTGACCATGAAGACGCGGCCCTGGGGGAGGGATGCGCCCGGGGCGGACGCCGAGGCGGGTGCGGCCAGGGCGAGTGCCACGGTGGCGGTGGCCGCGGCGATCAGGCCGCTGGGTATACGGCGAGGCATGAACATCCTCCTGTGAAGGGCGTGATGTGCCGGAAGAACGTGCGTGGCGTAGTGCGGACGTGATCCTTGCTCAACGCGGCTGGATTTGGCCAGGCCTTGACGCCCCGCTCCTCTCACGAACATCAGGTGATATCCGGCTCATCGGGTGAACTGCCGGATTCATCTGACGCATCATGTCCCGCGTGCACAGTGCGGAGGAGTTCGGCGGAGCCGACCACGAGGCAGGACGCCCGGGAGACATGTCCGGGGAGGTCAGAGCGGCGCAACAGGGGGACGAGGCGGCCTTCCGTGCGCTCTTTCGACAGGTGCAGCCGGGACTGCTGCGCTATCTGACCGTGCTGGTCGGGGAGGAGGCCGAGGACGTCGCCTCCGAGACCTGGCTGCAGGTCGCCCGGGACCTGGGGACGTTCCACGGTGACTTCGACGGGTTCCGCGGCTGGGTGACGACCATCGGCCGCAACCGCGCGCTCGACCTGCTGCGCCGAAAGCGGCGCCGCCCGATGGCCGATCTGCCGGTCGAGTACCTGCTCGACCGGCGGGCGCCCGAGGACACCGAGTCGATCGCGCTGGCCACCGTCGCCGCGGCCGACGCGCTCGCCCTCATAGCCCGGCTGCCCCGCGACCAGGGTGAGGCCGTGCTGCTGCGCGTGGTCATGGACCTGGACGCGGAGAGCGCGGCGCGCGTGCTCGGCAAGCGGGCCGGTGCGGTGCGCACTGCCGCGCACCGGGGGCTGCGCAAGCTCGCCAAGCTCCTCGAACAACAGGAACAACGGAAGACCGGCCTCGGCGGTACTCAGCAGCCGCTCGACGGAAGTTTCGCCCCAGGAGTGACACCGACGACCTCACCGACGCTGAAGGATGCGAGATGAGCACCAACCGATCCCGCCGGATCGACCGCGACACGGCCGAGCGACTGCTCGACGGCGCCGGGGCCGGCGCAGCGCACGGCCATGACGCACTCGCGGGACTGCTCGCCGCCGCATCCGCCCCCGCGGGCGACGGCGAACTGCCCGGCGAGCAGGCAGCCATGGCGGCGTTCCGGTCCGCCCGTCTCGCTCCGGTTTCCACCACTGTGTCCACCACTGTGTCCACCACTGTCTCCGCCTCCGTGGCCGGTCCCCGGAAGCGGAACGTGCTCACCCCGGCGATGCTCCTGGGCGCGAAGGTCACGGCCATCGTGGCCGCCGCCGCCCTCGGTGGTGTCGCCGTCGCCGCCGGGACCGGCAATCTGCCCGCCGCCCTCGGCGGCAAACCCGCGAGCAACGCCCCGGCCACCGCCGCCTCCGGACCCGCCTTCAAGGCCGAGGAGCCGCCCGCGGAGAAGCTCGCCGGCTCGCCGGAGGCCGTACCCGCCGACCTCGCCGAACTCTGCCGTACCTACGCCGCGAGCGGGAGCGGGAGCGGCGCACAGTCCTCCGAAGTGCTCGCCGAGCGCCGGTTCGCTCCGCTGGTCACCGCGGCCGGGGGGCCCGCCGGCGTCCCGGACTACTGCGCGCCCGTCCTGGGCGGCCAGGGCGAAACCCCCGGCGGTACGCCGACCCCGCAACCGACCGACGGCAAGCGCGGCGCCTCCCCGAAGCCCGGGAAGACCGGCAAGCCGGAGGCGACCAAGCGGGCCGAGGATCCGGAAAAGACCCGCGCCCCCGGCGGCCCGGGCGGCCGCCCGACCGGCAAGCCGGACACCGGCCCGTCGCTGCCACCGCCCCGCAACAACTCCCCCACCACCCCGTAGAGGCAGACCCCACCGATGCGACCACAACCGGGCTACGCGGACGACGACACGCTGGAGCTCCCGCGCATCACCGTGGCCTCCCCGAGCGCGGCGGAAGCGGCCGAGCCCAGCCCGGTGTTCGTGGACGCCTCGGGGCGGCGCCAGCGCCGGGTCCGCCGCCTGGGGTGGCTGCTCGTCGTGCCCGCGGCCGCGTACGTGGTCCTCGTACTCAGTTCCCTGGTCGGCGGGCCGACGCTGCGGTCGCCGTTCCTGCCCGCCCCCCGCGGTGCGGACGCCGCCCCGAGCAAGTCGCCCGCCGCCGAGTCGGGCCCGTCGGCCTCCGCCGCACCGCGCCGCACCTCGGCTCCGACCGCCGCAGCTTCCCAGGCTCCCGCCGCCGCCCCCGCCTCCCCCTCCGCCAAGCCCACGCCGGGGAACGGATCCGATACGGCCCCCACCAGCAGGCCCGCCACAACCGGGAACGGGGCGTCACCCGGCGCCGGTTCGAACGGCCAGGGCAAGCCGACGGCCCCGCCCGGCCACGGCGGCGGCAAGCCCACCGCGAAGCCGTAGCCCCGACCCGATCCCCCCACAGGCAGGAAGCACTCCCCTCCCGTGTCGAAGAACCGCCGCCGCCTCCCCCGCGGGCGGCACAGCACCGTGCGCAACGTCCCCCTGCGCACCCACTGGCTGCTGCTGACCGCGCTCGTCATCACCCTCTCGGCGGCGCTGCTGCTCCAGGGCTACGCCCACCACATGTTCGACACCACCGCCGACGGGGCCCCGCGCGAGGCCGGTCCGTCGGCGTCCGTACCGGAGCAGATCCGCTCGGGCGGCCCGGTCGTCGAGGGCGCGGCCGGGCGGGTCGCCGGTCCCGGACCCCGCACGATCGCCCTGACCTTCGACGACGGCCCCGACCCGGTCTGGACACCGAAGATCCTCGACGTCCTGCGCCGCCACCAGGTGCCGGCCACGTTCTTCACCGTCGGCGCCCAGGTGTCCGCCCATCCCGAACTGGCCCGGCGGATCGTCGAGGACGGCCACCAGATCGGCGTCCACACCTTCACCCACACCGACCTCGGCTCGGCCTCCGCGTGGCGGCGCTCCCTGGAGCTGCGCGAGAGCCAGCTCGTCATCGCCGGCGCGACCGGCGTCACCACCCCGCTGCTGCGCCCGCCCTACTCCTCGACCAACGAGGCGCTGAGCGACGCCGACTGGGACACCGTCATACAGGCCGGGCAGGCGGGCTACCTCACCGTCCTCACCACGCAGGACAGCGAGGACTGGCGCCGCCCGGGCATCGCGAAGATCGTCGCCAACTCCACTCCCCGGGGTACGGACGGCCAGGTCCTGCTGATGCACGACGCGGGCGGCGACCGCTCGCAGACCGTCGCGGCGCTGGAACAACTCCTGCCCGACCTCAAGAAGGCGGGCTTCCGCTTCGCCACGGTCAGCGACGCGGTCGGCCTTCCCTCCCCCGTGAAGCCGGCCTCCACCGTCGACGAGTGGCAGGGCATGGCCCTGATCAGCGCGCTGCGGGCCAGCGGCTGGGTGCTCGACGCGCTCGGCTGGCTGCTGTGGGCGGCCGGTGCCATCAGCGTGCTGCGCGCGATCGCCGTGTTCGTCGCCGCGCGCCGTCACGCCCGTACGCGCCGCAGGCCGTGGGGCAGACCGGTCACCGAGCCGGTCAGCGTCATCGTCCCCGCCTACAACGAGAGCGCCGGGATCGAGGCGACCGTCCGCTCCCTGCTCGCGTCGGACCATCAGGTGGAGGTGATCGTGGTCGACGACGGCTCCACCGACGGCACCGCCGACATCGTCGAGGCCCTGAACCTGCCGGGCGTACGGGTCATCCGCCAGCAGAACGCCGGCAAGCCCGCGGCGCTCAACACCGGCATAGCCGCCGCCTCCTGCAACCTGCTCGTCATGGTGGACGGCGACACCGTCTTCGAGCCGGACGCGGTCCGCATGATCGTCCAGCCCTTCGCCAACCGGCGGGTCGGGGCCGTGTCCGGCAACGCGAAGGTGGTCAACCGCGGCGGCCTGCTCGGGCGCTGGCAGCACATCGAGTACGTCGTCGGCTTCAACCTGGACCGGCGCCTCTTCGACCTCGCCGAATGCATGCCCACCGTGCCCGGCGCGGTCGGCGCGTTCCGCCGCGAGGCGCTGCTGCGGATCGGCGGGGTCAGCGACATCACCCTCGCCGAGGACACCGACCTCACCATGGCGCTGTGCCGCGACGGCTGGCGGGTCGTCTACGAGGAGCGGGCCATTGCCTGGACCGAGGCGCCGGCCTCGCTCGGCGCGCTGTGGAAGCAGCGCTACCGCTGGTGCTACGGCACCCTGCAGGCCATGTGGAAGCACCGGGGCGCGCTCACCCAGCGGGGGCAAGCAGGCAAGCTGGGCCGCCGAGGCATGCTCTACCTGCTGATGTTCCAGGTGCTGCTGCCGCTGCTCGCGCCCGTCGTGGACATCTTCGCCGTCTTCGGCCTGATCTTCCTCGACCCGGTCCGCATCATCGGGCTGTGGTGCGCCTTCCTGTTCCTCCAGGTCCTGATGGGGCTCTACGCCTTCCACCTCGACAAGGAACGGCCCGGGCCGCTGTGGAGCCTGCCGCTGCAGCAGTTCGTGTACCGCCAGCTGATGTACCTGGTCGTCATCCAGTCGGTGTTCACCGCGATCGCCGGATCACGCCTGCACTGGCAGCGCGTGGAACGCTACGGAAGCCTCCAGGTCCCGACGAACCAGCCCTCCCCCTAGGCCTCCGCCCAGCCCTCCGTGAGCGTGTCGAGTTCGGCGCGCACCAGGGCGAGGAACTCGGTGGAGGCCCGGGCCTCCAGCCCGTGTCGGGCGGCCAGCGCGTCGAGGTACCCGAGGACCTCGGCGACGGTGGCGAAAGGGCCGACCGGGCGCAGCAGCCAGATCCTGCCGGCCGGCCGGGGCGGCAGGCCCAGCTCGGCGAGGGCCGTCTCGGTCTCGGCGTCGAGGTCGTGCAGGTCGGCGTCGGGCAGCGGGACGGCCTCGACGCCGGTGATGTGGCCGTGGCCGTCCAGCGAGGTCTCCACCGCCCAGTGGGTGGAGCGGTCCGGGATCCAGGTGCGGGCGGCCGGGGGCCACACGTACGGGAGGAACACCCAGCGGAGCTCCTCCGGCGCGGGCTCCCAGCCGAGCACCTCCAGCTCCCGCATCTCGGGCAGCCGGTCCGGGTCCAGTTCGCTGCGCCCGGTGCGGCGCAGCGCGAGCGGGTGCGGTGTTCCGTCCTCGTCCCACGACATGCGGGCACGCTATCCGACGCGGTCCGTGGGGTCGGACATGCCGCGTCCCGCCGCGCCGCCCGCGACGTCGGCGGCGATCTCACGGGCGGCGGCTGAAGTCGACCTCCGACGGAGGCTCCCCCGGCCAGTTCAGCCGGGTGGGCGCAGGCGGGGTCTCGGCGAGGACGGTGCCCCGCGAGACCACGTAGCGGGGGCGGACCTGGCGGCGTACCGCTTCCTCCGGCGAGGGGGCCGGGAGCAGGACGAAGGAGGCGGGCGCGCCGGCCGTGATGCCGTACTCCGCCTCGGACAGGCCGAGGACGCGGGCCGCACGGTCCGTCACCATCGAGAAGGCCAGCGGGATCTCGTCGGCGCCGGTGAGCTGGGCGGCGTACAGGCCGACGAGGGCGGTCTGGAGCGGGCTCGCGGTACCGAGCGCGTTCCAGGGGTCCATGACGTCGTCGTGCCCGAAGGCCACGTTGACCCCGGCCGCCAGCATCTCCTTGACCTGGGTGAGGCCGCGCCGCCTGGGGTAGGTGTCGAAGCGGCCCTGGAGGTTGAGGTTGGCGAAGGGGTTGGCGACCAGGTTGATCCCGGAACGGGCCAGCAGGCGCCGGAGTTTGAAGCTGTACGCGCCGTTGTAGGAGCCCATGGCGGTGGTGTGGGAGGCCGTGGCGCGTTCGCGCAGGCCGGAGCGCAGGGCGAGGGTGGCCAGCACCTCCACGAACCGGGACTGCTCGTCGTCGATCTCGTCGCAGTGCGCGTCCACCCGCAGGCCCCGCTCCTCGGCCAGCGCGAAGGCCGTCGTCAGCGAGGCCACCCCGTCCTCGCGGGTGTCCTCGAAGTGCGGGATCGCGCCGACCACGTCCGCGCCGCGGGCGACCGCCTCGCGCAGCAGCGCCTCGCCGTCCGGGAAGGAGACGATGCCCTCCTGCGGGAACGCCACGATCTGCAGGGTCATGAAGTCCCGTACCCGGTCGCGCACTTCGAGGAGCGCGTCGAGCGCCGTGAGGGAGGGGTCGGTGATGTCGCAGTGGGTGCGTACGTGCAGCACGCCCTGCGCCGCCTGCCAGCGCAGACCTCGGTGGCCCGCGCGATCACGTCCTCGCGGGTCAGGGTTCGTTTGCGCTCGCTCCAGCAGGCGATGCCCTCCCACAGGGTGCCGGAGGCGTTGGGGCGCGGTTCGCCCGCGGTCAGGGCGGTGTCGAGGTGGATGTGCGGCTCGACGAAGGGGGCGGTGAGCAGGCACCCGTGGGCCTCGACGAGGGTGCCCGTGGCGGGCGGTTCCTTCTGGTCGTCGTACGGGACCACCCGCGCGATGCGGCCGTCCTCCCCGACCTCCACGTCGGACAGGCCATCTGTGTGGAGCAGCCGGGCACCCCGGACGATCATCCGCATGGCGCCAGACTACGTTTTCAGCCCCGCTTGGCCTGGGCCTTCTGCTGCATGCCGCGCGTCTTCGCGGAGAGCGACTGCACGTCCCTGACCGCGGCCTTGGCACGGGCCTCCGCGGCAGTGTTCTTCGCGATCGCGCGCTCGGAGTCCTGGTGGCTGTGGTGGCCGGTGCGAGCCTTCTTCGCCATGATCGTTCCTCCTCCGGTTACGGGTTCCACTGTGCGCCCGAACGGAGCAGTCGGCATCCCGGGGGCCGGGGCGGCCACAATGGGCGCATGACCAGCGACAGCGAGATCACCCCCGAGATGCCCGACTGGGAGAAGCGCTTCCGGGCCCCGCGCGTCGGCCTGCCCGACTGGGCGGAGGACGCCCCGGCCCGGTCGCTCTTCGTCTCCAACGCGACCGGAACCTTCGAGCTCTACGCCTGGGACCGCGCCACCGGCGCACAGCGGCAGGCCACCGACCGCCCCAACGGCACCACCGACGGCACCCTCTCCCCCGACGGCGAGTGGATCTGGTGGTTCTCCGACACCGACGGCGACGAGTTCGGCACCTGGGTCCGCCAGCCCTTCACGGGTGGCCCCGACGAGCCCGCCACCCCCGGCCTGGAACCCTCCTACCCCGCCGGCCTGGCCATCGGCCGTGATGGGACGGCGGTCGTCGGGCGCTCCACCGACGAGGACGGCTCCACCATCCACGTGGTCCGTCCCGACGGCGCCGCGCCCTCCGTGATCTACCGGCACCGGGAGTCCGCGGGCGTCGGCGACCTCTCGTACGACGGGACGCTGGTCGCCGTCGAGCACACCGAGCACGGGGACGCGATGCACTCCGCGCTGCGCGTGCTCACCCTCGACGGGAACACCGTCGCCGAGCTGGACGACTCCCGGGGCGGGACCGAGGAGCTCGGCCTGGAGGTGCTCGGCTTCGCGCCGGTCGCGGGCGACACCCGGCTGCTCGTCGGCCATCAGCGGCGCGGCCGCTGGGAGCCGATGATCTGGGACGTGGCCACCGGCGCCGAGGAGGAGCTGGCGATCGACCTGCCTGGCGACGTCGGCGCCGAGTGGTACCCGGACGGTTCCGCGCTGCTGGTCGAGCACGGCTTCGAGGCGCGCAGCGAGCTGTGGCGCTACGACCTGGCCGCGCGGGACCTCGTACGCGTGGACACGCCTCCGGGGACGGTCTCGGGGGCGACGGCGCGGCCCGACGGGACGGTGGAGTACCTGTGGTCCTCGGCCGCCGAGCCCTCGTCGGTACGGTCCACCGCGGGCGGGGTCGTGCTGGACCCGCCCGGTTTCCGGCCGCCCGGCTCGCTGCCGGTCGAGGACGTGTGGGTGGACGGCCCGGGCGGGCGGATCCACGCGCTCGTGCAGCGGCCGGTCGGCCGCGGCGCCGGCCCCTTCCCGACGATCTTCGAGATCCACGGCGGGCCCACCTGGCACGACAGCGACGCCTTCGCGGCGACCCCGGCGGCCTGGCTGGACCACGGCTTCGCGGTGGTCCGCGTCAACTACCGGGGCTCGACGGGCTACGGCCGGGAGTGGACCGACGCCCTCAAGCACCGGATCGGCCTGATCGAGCTGGAGGACATCGCGGCGGTCCGCGAGTGGGCCGTGGGCTCCGGCCTCGCCGACCCGGCACGCCTCGTGCTGTCGGGCGGCTCCTGGGGCGGGTACCTGACGCTGCTGGGGCTGGGCACGCAGCCGGACGCCTGGGCCGTGGGCCTGGCCGCGGTGCCGGTCGCCGACTACGTGACGGCGTACCACGACGAGATGGAGGCGCTGAAGGCGCTGGACCGCACCCTCTTCGGGGGCACGCCGGAGGAGGTCCCGGACCGCTTCGAGGCCTCCTCGCCGCTGACGTACGTGGACGCGGTGAAGGCCCCCGTGCACATCGCGGCGGGCGTCAACGACCCGCGCTGCCCGATCCGGCAGATCGACAACTACGTCGACCGGCTGGTGGCGCGCGGGGCGGTGCACGAGGTGTACCGGTACGACGCCGGGCACGGCTCGCTGGTCGTGGAGGAGCGGATCAAGCAGGTCCGGATGGACCTGGAGTTCGCGCTGAAGCACCTGCCCCGCTAGGGGCCCGCCGGTGCGCCCCCCGTACGGTGGTGGGGTGCACCGGTTTCTCCTGACCCCGCGCTGGTGGGGGATCAACGTCTTCGTCGCGCTCGCCGTCCCCTTCTGCCTGTTCATGGGGTCCTGGCAGCTCGGCCGCTTCGAGGACCGCGTCGACAGCCACCGGGAGGCGAGCGCCGAGCGGCCCGCCGACCAGGTGGCCGCGCCGCTGGACTCGCTGCTCCCGGTGTCCACGAAGACCTCCGGACGGATGGCCTCCGCCGCCGGGGAGTACGGGGAGCAACTGCTGGTCCCCGAGCGGCGGCTCGACGGCCGGTCCGGCTTCTACGTGCTGACCCTGTTGAAGACCGACTCCGGCAAGGCCGTCCCGGTGGTCCGGGGCTGGCTGCCGGGGGCGGCGGACCCGATGAAGGCGCCGGCCGCGCCGACGGGCCGGGTCGAGGTCACCGGGGCCCTGCAGGCCTCGGAGAGTTCGAGCAGCAAGGGCGTCCACTCGGCGGGTGGGTTGCCGGCCGGGCAGCTGGGCGTGATCGGTGCGGCCTCGCTGGTCAACATCGTCCCGTACGACCTGTACGACGCGTGGCTGACGGTGCAGACGCCGGCGGACGGCATGGTGCCGGTGCCGGTGCAGGCGCCGGTCAACACGGGGCTGGACCTGAAGGCCTTCCAGAACCTCGGGTACACGGGCGAGTGGTTCGTCTTCGTCGCCTTCGTGCTGTTCATGTGGTTCCGGCTGTACCGGCGCGAGGTGGAGACGCTGCGGGATGCGGAGGCGGGCCTTTTGCCCGTGGCCTCGCCGGCCGACGCAGCAGTGGCGGCCGAGCGGGCCTGAGTCTGCCGGGCCGTAACGGATCCGTCTGCGGCGCCGCTGCCGGGGCTCCGCCCCAGGCCCCGCGCCTCAAACGCCGGCGGGGCTGGATCGTGCCCCTGCCGGGGCTGGACTGCAGGGAGCCGCACCGCCGAGCGCCCTGCGGGGGTTACGGCTTCGGGGACTCCACCGGGATGGGGCCCGTGCGGTAGACCGTGCCGCCGCAGGCCTGGGGGATCGTCGTCTGGGTCGTCGGGGAGCCCATCGGCGGGGTGTGGGAGACCGAGACCCCGGCCGGGGCGGCCGGGGGTGTGGCCTCCGTCCGCGTGTCGCCGGCCGAACCCGTGCCGTCCGGCGCCGTGACC
The DNA here is from genome assembly GCF_042731135.1 of Streptomyces sp. NPDC059874. Lineage (NCBI taxonomy): Bacteria > Bacillati > Actinomycetota > Actinomycetes > Kitasatosporales > Streptomycetaceae > Streptomyces > Streptomyces sp. NPDC059874. The sequence goes on along the minus strand of NZ_JBHWJY010000011.1, from coordinate 116,501 downwards.
GTGTCGGCCGGGGGCTTCGCACCGCCACCCGAGGTGGCCTCCGTACAGGGCTCGCCCGACGGCACCCACGCGAAGCGGACCTCGTACGCCGTGTTCGGCGACAGCATCAGCACCGGCGCCTGGGCGGGCGGGTCCGGCAGCAGTCCGCTCGCCGGGTCCCCGGCCGTGTGGCCGACCACCGGGACCGCCGAGCCCTGGCCCGTCGCGGAGCCGGCCGCCGTCACGGTGTCCGGGCCGGTGACGGCGCAGCCCTGCGCGGACACGTTGGTGACCTTGAAGCTGCCGTACACCTTGCCGTCGGCCTCCGGGGCACGGGCCGAGCCCACCACCCCCAGCTGCGCGGCCCCGCATCCCGGCACGCCCGGCGCGGCCACCGGCGGCAGCGGGCCCGGGCCCACGACCGCGCCGGCCGCGCCCGCGGATCCGGCCGAGGTGGCGCCGCCCGTCGGGCCCGCCGTGGCCCCGCCCGAGGCGGTACCTGCGGTCGAGTCCGGCTGCCCGGTGATGCCGCCCGCGACCGGGCCGCTCCCGGCGGAGCGGCTGGACCTCGGGGTGGCTCCGGAGCCGTTCTGGTGCGGATCGGAGGGGTTGGCGCCCGGCTTGTCACCGGAGGCGGCGCCGTGCCCGGCCATCGTCGAGTGGTCGGTGGGGGTGCCCTCGCCGGCCGTCAGGTGCAGGGCCGCGGGGATCGCGGTCCCGGCGAGCAGCGCGACCGCCGCCGCGCCGATGATGGCCTGACGCCGCAGGACCCGGCGCGCGGGGACCGCGTACCGCAGTCGCTCCAGCGCGCCCTCCGAGGGCTCCAGGCCCTCGACGGCCCCGTGCAGCAGGCCCCGCAGGGCCTGTTCCTCGATCGCGCCACCCGGCACGGTGTGGTCGTCCATCATGACTGCGCAGCCTCCATCGCCACCCGCAGCGCGGCAATGCCCCGCGATCCGTACGCCTTCACCGAGCCGAGGGATATCCCCAGCGTCTCGGCGACCTGGGCTTCCGTCATGTCCGCGAAGTAGCGCAGCACCAGCACCTCGCGCTGGCGGCGCTGAAGTCCGCGCATCGCCTTGATCAGGTCGTCCCGTTCCAGCTGGTCGTACGCGCCCTCTTCGGCGCTCGCCATGTCCGGCATCGGCTTCGAGAGGAGCTTGAGGCCGAGGATGCGCCGGCGCAGGGCGGACCGCGAGAGGTTCACGACGGTCTGGCGCAGGTACGCCAGGGTCTTGTCCCGGTCGCGCACCCGGCTCCGGGCCGAGTGCACGCGGATGAACGCCTCCTGGACCACGTCCTCGCACGAGGCGGTGTCGTCGAGGAGCAGCGCGGCGAGGCCGAGCAGCGAGCGGTAGTGCGCCTGGTAGGTCTCGGTGAGGTGGTCGACGGTGGTGCCGGCCACCACCTCGGCCGTCGTACCGCTCTCGCCCGTAACGCTCTCGTTCGTGAGGCTTTCGCTCTTGCCGCTGTCGACGCCGCCCGTGTCAGCGCTTTCGCGCGGCGCGGGCACGCGGCCGCTCCGGGTCGGTACGGCGGCCCGTACGGGCACCTCGGAGGGCCCGGCCGGCGGGACGGGAACGATCACGGAGACCCCACCGAGGGGCCTGACGGGCATGCCGGGCGTGCGGGGGCCCCGGTGCGACGGGATGATCCCGGTGCGCGCCGGTCGGACAGCCAGTTCGAGGAGTGCCTCTGCCACGCCTGTAGGACACGTGTCCCCCCGTCAGGGTTGTACGCGCGAGGCTGCCGGCCCGGCGAAATCCCTATTGCCCTCATGCGTTACCGCTCTTCCCGATTGCCCCGTCTTATCGAGACGGCAGTCGGGCCATCACCTTGATCAAGGGATCAGCACCGATCCTACAAAGCGAATTACGCAAATTCACCTGCGATCAGTTCCGCGATCTGAGTGGCATTCAGGGCGGCGCCCTTGCGCAGGTTGTCCGCGCACACGAAGAACTCCAGCGAGTGCCGGTCGTCGAGCGAGGCCCGCACCCGCCCCACCCAGGCAGGATCGGTCCCGGCGGCGTCCACCGGGGTCGGGAACTCCCCCGCCTCCGGATCGTCGACGAGCACCACGCCGGGCGCGGTCTCCAGGATCTCCCGGGCGTGCGCGGCGTCCACCGCGTTCTCGAACCGGGCCCGTACCGTCAGCGAATTCCCGGTCAGCACCGGCACCTGTACGCAGGTCACCGCCACCGGGAGCTGCTCCAGCTGCAGGATCCGGCGGGTCTGCGCCCGTACGGCCAGCTCGTGCGAGGACCAGCCGCCCTCGCGCAGCTCACCGGACCACGGCACGACGTTGAGGGCCAGCGGCGCGGCGAAGGGGCCGGTGTCCTCGCCCACGGCACGGCGTACGTCCCCGGGCTGCTCGCCCAGGGAGGTGCCCGCGACCATCGACAGCTGGCGGCGCAGCGTCTCGGCGCCGGCCCGGCCGGCGGCGCTCGCGGCCTGGTACGTGGAGACGGCCAGCTCGGTGAGGCAGTACTCGGCGTGCAGCGCGCCGAGGGAGGCGATCATCGCGGCGGTCACGGTGTCCGGGGTGGCGACGATCCCGCGCGGCCGCATCCGTACGGCGTGGGCGTTGATCTCGGGCACCACCAGCGGCACCTCGGGATCCTCCCGGAAGGCGTCGGACTGGTCCACGACGACGGTGCCGCGCGCGGCGACCACGGGGGCCCAGCGGGCCGAGACCTCGGGCGGGGTCAGGAAGAGCGCGACGTCGCCCTCGCCGAAGCCGTCGAAGGCGTCCTCGGTGAGGGCGAACACCTCGCTCTCCTCCGCGCGGACGGCCAGCATGCGGCCGGCCGAACGCGCGGAGGCGATCAGTCGGATCTCGCCCCAGACGTCCGCCCGCTCGGACAGCATCCGGAGCAGGACGGTGCCGACCGCTCCGGTCGCCCCGACCACGGCGAGCGCCGGGGCGGAGGACCGGGCGCCGGTCATCGTCCGGTGCCTCCGTAGACGACTGCTTCGTCGCTGTCGGAGTCGAGGCCGAAGGCCGTGTGCACGGCGCGGACGGCCTCGTTGACGTCGTCCTGGCGGGTCACGACCGAAATGCGGATCTCGGAGGTCGAGATCAGCTCGATGTTGACGCCCGCGTCGGACAGCGCCTGGAAGAAGGAGGCGGTGACGCCCGGGTTCGTCTTCATGCCCGCGCCGACCAGGGAGATCTTGCCGATCTGGTCGTCGTAGCGCAGGGAGTCGAAGCCGATCTGCCCCTTGGCCTTCTCCAGGGCGTCGATGGCCTTGTGGCCCTCGGCCTTGGGGAGCGTGAAGGAGATGTCCGTGAGGCCCGTCGAGGCCGCGGACACGTTCTGCACGATCATGTCGATGTTGATCTCGGCGTCCGCGATGGCGCGGAAGATCGCCGCGGCCTCGCCCGGCTTGTCCGGGACGCCGACGACCGTGATCTTGGCTTCGGAGACGTCGTGAGCGACTCCGGAGATGATGGCGTGCTCCACCTGCTCGTCCCCTTGCGGCTGTTCGTTGCTGACCCAGGTTCCGCGCAGTCCGGAGAAGGACGAGCGGACGTGGATCGGGATGTTGTAGCGGCGTGCGTACTCGACACAGCGGTGGAGCAGCACCTTGGAACCGGAGGCGGCGAGCTCCAGCATGTCCTCGGAGGAGATCCAGTCGATCTTCTTGGCCTTCTTCACGACGCGGGGGTCCGCGGTGAAGACGCCGTCGACGTCGGTGTAGATCTCGCAGACCTCGGCGTCCAGCGCCGCGGCGAGCGCCACGGCGGTGGTGTCCGAGCCGCCGCGGCCCAGGGTGGTGATGTCCTTGGAGTCCGCGGACACGCCCTGGAAACCGGCGACGATGGCGATGTTGCCCTCGTCCAGCGCGGTGCGGATACGGCCCGGCGTGACATCGATGATGCGCGCTTTGTTGTGGACCGAGTCGGTGATGACGCCTGCCTGGCTACCGGTGAACGACTGGGCCTCGTGGCCCAGGTTTTTGATCGCCATGGCCAGCAGGGCCATGGAGATCCGCTCTCCGGCGGTCAGCAGCATGTCGAATTCGCGCCCGGCCGGCATCGGGGATACCTGCTCGGCGAGATCGATCAGCTCGTCCGTCGTGTCGCCCATCGCGGACACCACGACGACCACTTGGTGGCCGTTCTTCTTGGCATCCACGATCCGCTTGGCGACGCGCTTGATGCCTTCGGCATCGGCTACGGAGGAGCCTCCGTACTTCTGCACGACAAGGCCCACGTGCGCTCCTCGCTCAGTCCGTCTCATTGCTGGTGCAGTCTAACGAGCGACCGCGATCCGACCGCCTCGTACCACATCATGAGACGAGCAGACCAAAGGATGGGTTCCGCGGGATGCGGCCCGCCCTCTCCTACTTGCGGCCGAGACCCCCGAGCTCCTCCGCCATGACCTGCCCGGCCTGCTCGGCGAGGTCGTCCTCCGTCAGGTCCTCGTCCGTGTCCAGGCCGTCCAGGGCGGCGAGGGGCTGGTTCAGGCGGACGTGCGCGATCAGCGACTGGAGGGCGCGCAGGGTCGCCGAGGCCGTCGGGCCCCAGTTGGTGAAGTACGAGAACTGCCACCACCACAGCGCCTCGGTGACCCGGCCCTCCTGGAGGTGGATGAGTCCGTGCCGCAGGTCGGCGACCACGTCGGCCAGGTCGTCGGAGATCCGGTGGGCCACCGGAGTCTTGCGCGGCTCGTACGGGTCGAAGACCTCGGAGTAGACGTCGACCGGCTCCAGCATGATCGCGAACCGCTCGCGCAGGTCGTCCACGTCCGGCTCCGGGCCCAGGTCGGGCTCGTAGCGCTCCTCGGGCAGGACGTCCTGGTACGCGCCGAGCCGGCCGCCCGCGAGCAGCAACTGCGAGACCTCCAGCAGGAGGAACGGCACCGCGCTGTCCGGGTCCTCGCCCTTGGCGACCTCGGTGACCGCGACGATGAACGACTCGATCTGGTCCGCGATCGAGGCGGCGAAGTCGTCCGGATCCTGGCCGATGGCGTGCAGCGTTGCGTCAGACATCGAGAAGTCGCCTTCCTTCAAAGGCCCGCCCGAGCGTGACCTCGTCCGCGTACTCCAGATCTCCCCCGACGGGGAGCCCGCTGGCCAGGCGGGTGACCTTCAGGCCCATGGGCTTGATCATGCGGGCGAGGTAGGTGGCGGTCGCCTCGCCTTCCAGGTTCGGGTCGGTGGCCAGGATCAGCTCGGTCACCTCGCCGTCCGCCAAGCGCGCCAGCAGCTCGCGGATGCGCAGGTCGTCGGGGCCGACGCCCTCGATCGGGCTGATCGCGCCACCGAGGACGTGGTACTTGCCCCGGAACTCGCGGGTCCGCTCGATCGCGACGACGTCCTTCGGCTCCTCGACGACACAGATGACCGTGGTGTCGCGGCGTGGATCGCGGCAGATGCCGCACCGCTCCTCCTGCGCCACGTTCCCGCACACCGCGCAGAACCGGACCTTCTCCTTGACCTCCAGCAGCGCGTGCGCGAGGCGGCGGACGTCGGTGGGCTCGGCCTGCAGGATGTGGAAGGCGATCCGCTGCGCGCTCTTGGGCCCGACGCCGGGCAGCCTGCCCAGTTCGTCGATCAGGTCCTGGACCACGCCTTCGTACAACGGACTGCCTTCTTTCTCTTATGTCTCTGATGTCTCTGCGGGTCGGGCTTCGGTGCTAGAACGGGAGGCCGGGGATGCCGCTGCCGCCGCCCAGTCCCTGGGCGAGGGGGCCCAGCTTCTGCTGCTGGAGCGCCTGCGCATTCTCGTTGGCGGCCTGGACCGCCGCCACCACCAGGTCGGCGAGCGTCTCGGTGTCCTCGGGGTCCACGGCCTTCGGGTCGATCACCAGGGCGCGCAGCTCACCGGAGCCGGTCACGGTCGCCTTGACGAGACCGCCGCCGGCCTGCCCCTCGACTTCGGCCTGCGCGAGCTCCTCCTGCGCCGCGGCGAGGTCCTGCTGCATCTTCTGGGCCTGCTGGAGCAGCTGCTGCATGTTGGGCTGGCCACTACCGGGAATCACAGGTGACTCACTCCATACCGTCGGGACGCTTGGTCAATCCGAGCCTACGTGCTCCCCGGGCGCCGCGCCCTACGCCGTGAGGACCAACTCTTTCGAGTGAGAGATGGGCGCACGCGTACCTGATGAAGACCTCCTTGCGGGCGGAAATCCCGGGATTCGGCGCCCATCGCACGTCATTCGAAGGTAGGAAGAGCATGCGCACCATTGCGCACACGCGCACCACCACACGTCAGCGCAGGCAGAGGGAGTGCCGGGTGAGCCAGCCGGAGATGCAGCCCGAGGGGCCACCCCGGGATCCCCGGGAGGAGGGCGGCGGACCGATGGCCGCGGGCGATCTCACCGGTCGGCCGTTCCCCCTGGGGGATTGGGGCGAGCCCGCCGAGCGGCTGGACGAGCTCTACCGGCGGGTCGAGGCCGACGCGCTGCGCACCGCCGAGTGGTACCTGTCCGACCGGGCGTGGAAGCGCCGGGGCGCGCGCGTCATGCGCGTCGGGGCGGCCGCCGGCGCGATCACGGGCGCCGCGATGCCGCTGCTGGAGCTGACGGGCTCGGCGCCGGGCGCTTCCTCGTACGGCTTCCTGGCGCTGCTGCTGGGCGCGGCCTGCCTGGCCTGCGACCGGTTCTTCGGCCTGACCTCGGGGTGGATGCGGGACGTGGCCACCGCCCAGGCCGTGCAGCGCCGACTCCAGACCCTCCAGTTCGACTGGGCCTCGGAGAACGTGCGCGAGGTGCTCGGCCCGACGGAGGGCACGGCGAGCGAGGCAGCGGAGCGCTGCCTCACCGTGCTGCGGCGGTTCTCGGAGGACGTGACGGAGCTGGTGCGCTCGGAGACCGCGGAGTGGATGGTCGAGTTCAGCTCGGGTCCCGCGCCGCTGGTGATGCAGTCGCTGGGCGCGGGCGGGGGCCGCTCGGACGCGTACGTCCCGCCGGCCCGCTTCCCCCTCCCCCCGGGCACCCGCCCGAACATGCCCCGGCAACGCCCTCCGGAACAGCCCCGCTGACCGGCTGCCCGCCACGCCGCGCCATCTCCAGCCCCGCCGCAGCACCCAGCCTCGCCGGCGCTTGGGGATGGGGGGCCGGGGCAGAGCCCCGACCGGTCAGGCCGTCCGGCGCTTGAGGCGCGGGGCCGGGGGCAGAGCCCCGACCTTTCAGCCCGTCCGGCGCTTGAGGACCGGGGCCGGGCGGAGCCCGGGGAACGGTGGAAGGGCGGGTAGGGGACCGGTTCCGCGCAGCGGTACCCGCACCCGCCCGGGCCGCCCCCGCGTCACACCTCGAACGGCCTCGGCTGGACAGTGTCAGCTGAAGATGATCATCGAGCCCTGCCCGAGGCTGCGGGTGGCGGCCGCGTGCAACCCCAGCCACACGTGCCGCTCCCGCGCGAAGGGACTGTCGTCGTACGGAATCGGCCCCGCCGGCTCCTCCAACGACGTCGGCCTCCCCGGCGGCGCCGGAGCCGCCGGCGGATTTCCCGGGTCTATCCCGATGGCCGGCGCCACGAAGAGCAGCTCCCGCAGCAGCCCCTGCGCGGACCCCAGCGGCCCGCCCCCGGCCAGCAGCTCCTCGTTCGCCAGCGGTGCCGCGAAGTCCACGGGGACGTACGCCCCCGCGTGGTCGTAGTGCCACACCAGGTGCGACTGCTGCGCCGTGGGTTCGAACATCTCCAGCAGCTGCTCGTAGTCCCCGCCCAGCTCGTCCACCGGGGTCACCGGCAGCCCGCAGAGCTGGAGCAGGTACGCCCGCCTCAGGAAATGCAGGGCGTCGTAGTCGAAGCCCGCGACCGGGGCCACGTCCCCGCTCAGGCCCGGCATGTACGCGAACACGGGCACGGACGGCAGCCCGGCCTCGCCCAGCGCCTTGTCGTACGAGGCGATCTCTTCCGCGAAGGGGTTGTCGGGGCTGTGGCACAGCACGTCGACAAGGGGGACCAGCCACAGGTCACAGGCCACGCGGGCTCCGATCAGTCGTTGCCGCCGATCGGGCCAGAGTAATGCGCCGAACACCCTCCGCGAAGGGGTGCGCAAAACCTCGGCTGCCGCGATCGGGTCCGGGCGCGCAAGAGACGGCCAAGACACACCTGGACGGCCAAGAACCACCTAGAGGCCGGCGGCCCAGTCCAGGCCGTGCTGGTTGTACGCGCGCACGATGCGGCGTACCGCCTCCGCGTCCGCCAACGTCACCGCGTCCACCAGGTCGGCGTGCCCGTCCCAGAGCGCCTCCCGCAGTTTCGGATCGCGCTGCAGGTGGGGCACGGCGAAGACCCAGCACTGCACCCGGATGCGGTGCAGGAAGTCCGAGATGTAGGTGTTGCCGACCAGCGCGCTCAGCTCCCGCCAGAAGCGCAGGTCGTAGCCGATCAGCACTTCGAGTGAACCGCTGCGCGCCGCCTTCTGCGCCTCCTCGGCCCGGCGGCGCACCGACACCAGCATCTCGCCGCAGCCGGGGCCGGCGCCGCGCTCGGCGAGCCGGCGGAAGATCCCGTCCACCACCAGCGAGCGGGCCTCGATCATTCCCCGGAAATCGTCCACGGAGAAGATCCGCACGCGAAAACCGCGGTGCTGGACCAGTTCGAGCAGCCCCTGCGCCGAGAGGTCCACCAGCGCCTCGCGGACCGGGGTCGCGGAGACCTCGTACTGCTCGGCTATCTGCTTGACGGTGAACTCGGTCCCGGGCGGCAGGCGTCCCGCGAGCACCTCGTCACGCAGCGCGTCCGCGATCTGCTGGCGAAGTGTGTTGCGGGTGACAGCTCCGCTGCCTGGCATAAGGGTCCGTCTCCTGTAGTAGAACTCCGGACACCTTAGGCCAGACAACGCGGCCGAAACCGATCGGTGCGCGATCGATATGCGGATCCACCGCGCACCGGCCGCCCGCTAGGCGGACGCGGTGTGCCGGTCGGCGACCGTCAGCGCCTCGTCCAGGAGGGCCAGACCCTCCTTCGCCTCCGCCTCCGAGATGGTGCACGGCGGCACGACGTGGGTGCGGTTCATGTTGACGAACGGCCACAGACCGGAGGCCTTGCAGGCCGCGGCGAATTCGGCCATCGGAGCGTTGTCCGCCCCGGCGGCGTTGTACGGGACGAGCGGCTCGCGCGTCTCCTTGTCCCGTACGAGCTCCAGCGCCCAGAAGGTGCCGAGGCCCCGGACCTCGCCGACCGACGGGTGCCGCTCGGCGATCTCGGCGAGCGCCGGGCCGATCACGTTCTCGCCGAGGTGGGCGGCGTGCTCGACCACGCCCTCCTCCTCCATCGCGTTGATCGTGGCGACGGCGGCGGCACAGGCCAGGGGATGGCCGGAGTACGTCAGTCCGCCCGGGTAGGGGCGGGTGGCGAAGGTCTCGGCGATCGCGGCGGAGATGGCGACGCCGCCGAGCGGCACGTACCCGCTGTTCACGCCCTTGGCGAAGGTGATCAGGTCGGGGGTGACGCCCCAGTGGTCGGCGGCGAACCACTTGCCGGTGCGGCCGAAGCCCGACATGACCTCGTCCAGGATGAAGACGATGCCGTGGCGGTCGCAGAGCTCGCGCACGCCCGCGAGGTAGCCGGGCGGCGGGGTCATGATGCCCGCGGTGCCGGGCACGCTCTCCAGGATGATCGCCGCGATGGTCCCCGGACCCTCGAAGGCGATGGTGTCCGCGAGGTGGGCGAGGGCGCGGGCGCACTCCTCGGCCTCGGTGGTGGCGTGGAAGGCCGAGCGGTAGAGGTACGGGCCCCAGAAGTGCACGACGCCGGCGGCGGCCGTGTCGGAGGGCCAGCGGCGCGGGTCGCCGGTGAGGTTGATCGCGGCGGCGGTGGCGCCGTGGTACGAGCGGTAGGTGGACAGCACCTTCTGCCGGCCGGTGTGCAGCCGGGCCATGCGGACGGCGTTCTCTACGGCCTCGGCGCCGCCGTTGGTGAAGAAGATCTTGTCCAGGTCGCCGGGGGTCCGCTCGGCGATGAGGCGTGCGGCCTCGGAGCGGACGTCGACGGCGAAGCCGGGCGCGAGGGTGCAGAGCCGGGCGGCCTGCTCCTGGACCGCGGCGACGACCTTGGGGTGCTGGTGGCCGATGTTGGTGTTGACCAGCTGGGAGGAGAAGTCGAGGAAGCGCTTGCCGTCGTAGTCCCAGAAGTACGACCCCTCGGCCCCGGCGACGGCGAGCGGATCGATCAGGGCCTGGGCGGACCAGGAGTGGAAGACGTGCTTCCGGTCAGCGTCCTTGACTTCGGCAAGGGTGTGCGAGGCGACATGAGGGGTCATGTCGTCACGCTAGAAGTGCGCAGGTGGGGACCGATATCGGCGGACTGTATGGGGGTGGGGGGCCGATCTCGGCAGTCTGTCTGCGCCCACGGAGCCGCCGCCGATTCCATGACTCCACCACGCGCGAACATTGACAGCATCCTGTCGATTAGACAGAGTGCTGTCATACGGAGATCGCCCTCACCTCACAGGAGGCGAAGACCATGAACGAGACCACGAACGAAAACACGGACACGACGGCGACCGAGACGGCAACCGAGGCTGCAACCGGGATGGCGCACCGCACCGGGAGCGAAAGCCCGCGGAAGCCCGTCCACCTCGCGGTCTACGACACGTACGCGGACTGGGAGACCGGCCACACCACGGCCCACCTGACCCAGCGCGGCCACCGGATCCGCACCGTCGGCCCGGCCGCCGAGCAGCCGGTGACCACCATGGGCGGCGTACGCGTCCTTCCCGACATGGCGCTGGCCGACCTCCGGCCGGAGGACTCCTCGCTCCTGATCCTCACCGGTGCCTCGCTGTGGGACACGAGCGACGAGCTGGCGCCGTTCGCGGCGAAGGCGGCGGAGTTCCTGGCGGCCGGGGTCCCGGTCGCGGCGATCTGCGGGGCCACCGCCGGGCTCGCCCGGGCGGGCGTGCTGGACGGCCGGGCCCACACGAGCGCGGCCTCCTTCTACCTGGCCCCGCAGCCTGGGTACGGGGGCGCCGAGCACTACGTCGAGGCCGACGCGGTCACGGACGGGGACCTGATCACGGCGGGCCCGACGGAACCGGTGGCCTTCGCCCGGGAGGTGTTCGCCCGCCTGGACGTGTACAAGCCGGATGTCTTGGACGCCTGGTACAGGCTGTTCCACGACTCGGACGAGAGCGCGTACCCGGTGCTCATGGCGGCGGCGGAGTCGGGCGATGCCTGAGCACTCCCCCGAGCCTCCCGATCCGACGCGGGCCCGCCAGGCTCTGCTGAGCCGCACGGCGCTGGGCGTGTTCCGGCTGAACGGCCAGTTCCTCTCCCTCTCGGAGGAACTGGCCCGCCCGGCCGGGCTGACCGCCGCTTGGTGGCAGGTGCTGGGCGCGGTCGTACACGAACCCCTGCCGGTGGCGGGCATCGCCCGCGAGATGGGCATCACCCGGCAGAGCGTCCAGCGCATCGCGGACCTGCTGGCGGCGAAGGGCCTGGCGGAGTACGTCCCGAACCCGGCCCACCGTCGGGCGAAGCTGCTCCGCCCGACGGAAGCGGGCCGCGCGGCGATCGCCCGCATCAACCCGGGCCACGCCTCCCTGGCCACCCGCCTGGCGGCGGAGCTGGGCGAGACCGCCTTCGCGGAAACGGCCCGCGTCCTGGAACGCCTCACGGCAGCCCTGGACACCCTGAACCACGAACCACCCGAAGAACCCACCCCCACAACCACCTGACCCCCACCCGAACCGCCCCCACGGCTCACCACAGCCCGCCGGACACCGAAGACGCACCCCCTCCCCCCTGGCACTCACGGCGCACCCCCAACTCCCCGCCCCTGGGGCACACCCCTCTTCCCCGCCGGCACTTGCGGCGCACCCGCGTCAGCCCCGCGGGCGTTTGAGGCGCGCCCCTTTCAGCCCTGCCGGCGTTTGAGACGCGCCCCTCAGCCCCACCGGCTTTTGAGACGCGCCCCCCTCAGCCCCGCCGGCGTTTGAGGCGCGGGGTCTGGGGCGGAGCCCCAGCAGTGGCGCCCGGCGCCACCATCCCCCCTGGCCGCACCGGCCCGCCCGGCCAGCACCCTGCGCACCCCTCTCAGCCCCGCCGGCGCTTGAGGCGCGAGGTCCGGGGCGGCGCCCCGGCAACGGCGCCCGGCGCCACCATCCGACCCACCCCGCACGCAACCTCCCGCGGCCCCCTCTCGTCCTCTGCTGCGGAGCCGTCAGGGGGAGGGACCACCCGGCCATGAAACAGCTGCACCCGTGCGACCCGCACAGCATCGGCCCGTACCGCCTGCTGTCCCGACTCGGCACCGGCACGGACACCGCCACCGGCACCGGCCAGTCCTACCTCGCCCGGTCCGACCACACGCACGCACGCCCCCGCACCGTCGCCCTCACTCGCATCCCCCACGACCTCGCCACCCGCGAGGAGTTCCGCACCCGCTTCCGCGAGGACATCGCCGCCGCCCGGAGCCTCGGCGGCGAGCACACGGCTCCCGTCCTCGACGCGGACACCGAGTCCGAGACCCTCTGGTTCGCCACCGAGTACATCGTCGGCCCGAGCCTGCACCAGGTAGTGGCCGGCGGCTTCGGCCCGCTGCCGGACCGTTCCCTACGGGTCCTGGCCCACGGCCTGGCGCACGCCCTCCAGGACATCCACCGCGCAGGCCTCGTCCACCACGCCCTGGAGCCCTCGAACGTCCTGCTCACCCTCGACGGGCCGCGCCTCGTCGGATACCCCCTCGGATGCGAATCCGATCCCCCGGAACCCGCCCGCGACGCCTTCGCCCTCGGCACCGTCCTCGCCTACGCGGCCACCGGCCGACTCCCCTCCACCAAACCGGAACCGGAGTCGCACCTGAACGACCTACCCCCCGAACTGCGCGACCTCGTACGGGACTGCCTCCACGGCGATCCCGCCACACGGCCCGCGCTCGCCGAGATACCGCCCCGGGTCAGCGCCTCACAGGACCCGCGCGACCCACGCGACCCGGCAGAACCCTGGCTCCCCGACCCACTGGTGGCCCGGATCGGCCGGCAAGCCGTACGGCTCCTCGACCGCGAGGACGCCGGCCCGGACCGCCCCGCTCCCCCCACCCGCACCCCGACGCCGCCCGCTTGCCCCACGTACCCCACGTACCCCACGTACCCCGCGTACCCATCAGCGGAAGCGGAACCTCCGTCCCGCCCCCGCACCGCCTCCACCGCCCTCCTCCTCGCGGTGGCCGCGGTCGTCGCCGTCCTCTCCACCGGCAGCGTGTACGCGGTGATGAGCGGCGACGAGGACCCCCGCCCGCCCACCGCGCCCACGGCCGGTCCGTGACTCCTTCAACGGATTGTGTAGAAGTCAATAAGCCTGCAAGCAAAGCTTGTTACGTACGACGCGACTGTCGGACACTGCGGCCCATGGAGCCGTTGAACGTGGTGGCACAACTGTGGGAGCGGATCGAGGCACGCGACTGGAGCGGCGTGGCCGAACTCATCGCCGAGGACGCCGTCATCGAATGGCCGGTGAGCGGTGAACGCATCGTGGGACGCGCCAATTTCATCGCGGTCAACAGCGACGAGGGCTACACGGACGAGAGATCCGTCGAGGTGCTGCGCATACTCGCGGACGGGAACCTCGTCGTCACCGAGGTGGAGATACCTCAGGACCACGTCGTCTACCGCGCGGTGTCGCTCTGGACGGTGCGGGACGGGGAGATCGTGCGGGCGCGGGAGTACTGGACCAGCCCCGGCCAGGACCCCGCCCCCCGCTGGCGCACGGGCTACGTGGAACCGCTGGTCGCCGACTGATCCGCGTGCTGCCGGCGGCCGGGCCGCGCTCGGGTCCGGCCGCCGGCAGCATGCGGCCGGACCCGGGCGGACCCGGGCGGACCTAAGCGGCCCCTCCGAGCGCGTCCAGTTCCTCCCCGATCGCGGTCCGCAGGCCGTCGTGGCGTGCGGCCAGGGCGTGCCGCTCGCCCCGCCAGTAGTCCTCTTCCTCGTACAACCAGACGGGCAGCCGCACTTGGTCCGCGGGCTCCCACTCGTAGCGGGGCCAGATGTGGGCGTGGAGGTACGGGTCGGTGTTGCCCAGGATCTCGATGTTCACGCGGCGGAACGCCGGGTCGAGGCGCCGGCAGGCCCTCTCGACGGCCTCGGCCAGCCGCTCCATGTCGCCGAGGTACGCCATCCTGCGCGCCCGGGGCAGGTCGGAGAGGCGGGTCACGGCGGGGTCGTCGGTCAGCAGCACCGAGTAGCCCGGCAGGAACTGCCGGTCCCCGATGGCGGCGAATCCTGAGGGGAGGCGGCGCATGACGGTGGGGTTCTCCCCGCGATGCGCGCTGCCGATGCGGTCCTGGCGCCAGTCGGTGTCGATCATCCCTGGACCCTAACCTGCGGCCTCCGCCGGGCTCTTCGAGCTCTCAGGTAGCCCTCGTCATACCTGAGAGCTACGCGCGAACACCGCTCCGCAGCGTGACGCCGATGACGGACCCCGATTCCTAACTTCGGATCAAGAGAGGAGCGCCGAGGGCTCTTCCGGACCGAAGGAAGAGCAGATGGCGACGCGGACGGCGGGGACGGCGGAGGCCGGGGGTTCGGCGAGCACTGCGGGTACTGCGGGTACTGCGGGTACTGCGGGTACTGCGGGTACTGCTGGTTCGGCCGGTTCGGCGGGGCAGAGCGGGTCGCAGGCGGTCGCGGCCGCTGGCGCCATCCGTCCCGCTCGGACCAGCCGCAGCGACCGTCGGCGTCGCACCCTGCTGGCCGCCCTGGTCGCCGCGGCCGTCATATTCCCCGTGTCCGCCGCCGCCTCCGCCGACGTTCCCGCTCCCCCGCCCGCGGCGATTGCCGAGGACGCGGTACCGCGCAGCCGGTACGCGGCCAACCAGGTCGGCCTCGCCGAGGCGGCCCGGATGGCCGACGAGGCCGGCCGGACCGGGCGGGCCGCCAAGCTCCGGGCCATGGAGGCGGCCGGCGCGGCCCAGTTCCTGGCCTTCGACGGCCGCGGCAGGGGGCGAGCCGTCGAGGTCTTCGGAGACCTGGAGACCGCCGACCGGGTCGCCGTCCTGGTGCCCGGCTCCGATACGACACTCGACACCTACCAAAGGTTCCGTGCCGGGGCTGTCGCCCTTCAGCAGCGCCTCCAGGCCGAGCATCCGCGCTCGGCCGTGGTCGCCTGGCTCGGGTACGACACCCCCGGCACGGTCAGCACGACCGTTCTGACCGCGGAGCGCGCGGACCTGGCCGCCGAGGAACTGGCCCCGTTCCTGGATCGGTTGAGCCGCATGGCCGGGCCCGGCTCGCAGCTCTCGCTGCTCTGCCATTCGTACGGTTCCGTGGTCTGCGCCCGTACGCCGACCGGGCCCGCGGTCACCGACATCGCGCTGTTCGGCAGCCCGGGCACGGGGGCCGACTCCGCCGGGGAGCTGCCGACGGAGGCCCGCGTATGGGCCGGCCGCGGTGACGGGGACTGGATCGCCGACGTCCCGCACGTCCGGTTCGGCGCGATCGGCTTCGGTGCCGATCCCGTCGACCCCGCCTTCGGGGCCAGGCCCTTCGTCACCGGTCCCGGCGGGCACAGCGACTACCTCAAGCCCGGCACCGAGTCCCTCGACAGCCTGGCCGGGATCGTCCTGGGCGCCGCCGACACAGCCACCACCACCCCGACCACCCCGACCACCACCGCCTCGGAGGCCGCTCATGCCTGAGTTCCGCAACCGCTGGGCCGTCCTGGCCGCCGGGATCGACGCCTCCACCCCCGCCGACCGGGACCGGAGTGTGGACGCGCTGCGGGCCTTCGCGATCCTCGGCGTGGTCCTCGGGCACTGGCTCGTCACGGCCCTGACCACCGCCGACGGCGGTCTGAGCACCACGAGTCCGCTGGCGCACATGCCCTGGCTGGCCCCGGTGTCCTGGGTGTTCCAGACGCTGGCCGTCTTCTTCCTGGTCGGTGGTCATGTCGCCGCCAAGGGGTACGCGTCGGCGCGGGCGCGCGGGGATTCGTACCGCGGGTGGGTGGGGCAGCGGCTGGGCAGGCTGTTCCGCCCGGTCGCGGCCGTGCTCGTCCTGTGGGCCGTGGTGGCGGCCGGGATGCTGATCGGCGGGGTCGAGCCGGCCACCGTACAGACGCTGTTCAAGCTGGTGTTGTCGCCGCTGTGGTTCCTGCTGGTGTTCGCGGTGCTCACCGCGGCGACGCCGCTGGTGGCGCGGCTCAGCCCGCTGTGGCCGCCAGCCGTGGTGGCCGGGGTCGACGTGTGGCGGTTCGGGTTCGGCGGGCCCGAGTGGGTCGGCTGGGTCAATGTCGGCGCCGGCTGGCTCGTCCCGTACACGCTGGGCGCCGCCTGGGCCTCCGGTTCGTTCGCCGGTCGCCGTTCACCCGCCCTGCTCCTCGGCGCGGGCGCCGTGGCCACGGCCGCTCTGGTCCTTTGGGGCGGGTACCCGGCGTCGATGGTTGGTGTCCCCGGGGCCTCGATATCGAATCTGAACCCGCCGACGCTCGCGGCGGTCGCCTTCGGCCTGGCCCAGTGCGGGCTGGCGCTGCTGCTGCGCGAGCCGCTGGCGCGGGCCATGCGGCGGCCGGCGACCTGGGCGAAGGTGGCCCTGGTGAACCTCTCCGCCATGACGATCTTCCTGTGGCACCAGACCGCCATGATGGCCGTCACCGCCCTCGGGCTGCTCGTCTCGACCGACCTGCCCGGGCTGCACACCGTGCCCGGCTCCCCGGGCTGGATAGCCGCCCGGCTGCTGTGGCTGCCGGTGTTCGCCGCCGCGCTGACACTCTGCTGGGCCGCGTTCCGCTCGTACGAACAGAGCCCGAGTCCCAAGCCGGCCCGGAGCACCGAGCCTGCCCGGACCTCCGGATCCGGGCGGCATGCCGATGCCAGGCGTGCGCACCGTGCCCTGCGTACTCAAGCTCCCGGCAAGGAAATCGCTCATGTCTAGGCTGGCCGATGTGACCGAACCTCCCGTGCCCCTGACCGACCCCGCGAACCCCGGTAGCGCCGGAGGCGGCGCCCGGTCCCGATTCCGGTCGCTGGCCCTGGAGTTGTGCACCCTGGACCGGGACCCGCTGCCGAGGATGGCGCGGCCGCGCTGGCTGGCCCGGCTACCGCACGTGCTGGTCGCCTACTCTGCCGCGTTCTTCGGCTTCCTCACCACCGAGCAGCTCGGCGACCACTACCACGTCACCGGTGGTCTCCCGCTGGTGCTGGCGATCCTGACCGGTGTGTCCATCGCGCTCGCGATGTTCCGTCCGATGGCCGCCTGGTGGCTCGGCCTGCTCACGGCAGGCGCCATCGCCTGGGTGATCTACGGCAACGTCGGGCAGGGCCAGGCCTGGCCCTGGACGCCTGCCGGGACATTCGCCTTCGCCCCGGTGCTGTTGCTGGTCGCCCTGCGCATGCCGCCGCGGGTCACCATCGCCGTCGTCGGGATATCGGTGGCGTGTACCGGCCTGGCCGAGGCCTCCTTCAAGCCGGAGCACAGCACGACCACCGCGCCCGGGGCCGTCCTCATCTTCGGATTCGTCGGCCTGCTCGGCTACGCGCTGCGCGCCCTGCGTCTGGCCCGCGGCGAGCTGGTCGAGCAGGAGACCCTCACAGAAGAGGAGCGGGCCCGCCGCACCCTGCTGGAGGAGCGCAGCCGGATCGCCCGCGAGCTGCACGACGTCGTCGCGCACCACATGTCCGTCATCTCCATCCAGGCCCAGGTGGCCCCGCACCTCGTGGAGAATCCGTCCGAGGAGCTCAAGGAGAACCTGGCGGGCATCCGGGAGAACGCGCTGGAAGCCCTGACGGAGCTGCGGCGGGTGCTGGGCGTGCTGCGCTCCGAGCAGCCGGACGATCCCGCGAACCCGCACCATCCGCAGCCCACCCTCGCCGAACTGAACGGGCTCGTGGACAACGTGCGGGGCGCCGGGCTCGACGTCGCCGTCGAAGTCGCGGGCGTCCGCAGACCGTTGACCCCGGGAGTGGAGCTCACCGCGTACCGGATCGTTCAGGAGGCGCTGAGCAACTGCCTGCGCCACGCGCCGGGTTCGCGGGTGGAGGTCGGCATCGCCTACGGGCCGCGCGATCTGCACCTGTGTGTCGCCAACAGCGTCCCGACCCGGCCGGCGCCGCCCTCGCACGGTGCCGGGCACGGGCTGCTGGGGATGCGGGAGCGGGCGGGCATGCTGGGGGGCGAGCTGGCCGCCGGCCCGCGCCCCGAAGGCGGGTACGAGGTGACCGCGGTACTCCCGATGGATCCGCAGGACCTGTCCGGCGGCTCCTCCCCCGAGACGAAGAGGAATACATGAGCACCCCGATCAAGGTGATGATCGCCGACGACCAGATGATGGTCCGGCAGGGCTTCACCGTGCTGCTCAACGCCCAGCCGGACATCGAGGTGGTCGGCCAGGCCGTGGACGGGGCCGACGCGGTGGCGAAGGTCACCGAACTGGCGCCGGACGTGGTCCTGATGGACATCCGCATGCCCGGGATGGGAGGCATCGAGGCCACGTCCGTCATCACCGGCGTCCCCGGGGCCGAGGTGAAGGTGCTGGTGCTGACCACCTTCGATCTCGACGAGTACGTGTACGAGGCGCTGCGGGCCGGCGCCTCCGGCTTCCTGCTCAAGGACGCCTCGGCGGAGCAGCTCGCGGAGGCGGTGCGCGTGGTGGCGGCCGGTGAGGCGCTGCTCTCGCCGAACATCACGAAGCGGCTGATCACCGAGTTCTCGCGGCTGGGCGCCCCGCGCGCGCCGTCGCGGGCACGGATCGACGAGCTGACCGAGCGGGAGACGGAGGTGCTGTCGCTCGTCGCGCAGGGATTGTCGAACGCGGAGATCGCGACGCACCTGACCGTGGCGGAGCAGACGGTGAAGACCCATGTGGGCCGGATCCTGGTGAAGCTGGGCCTGCGGGACCGCACGCAGGCGGCGGTGTTCGCGTACGAGACGGGTCTGGTCCGTCCGACGGGGTACTGATCTGACCCGAGTAGTACTTGAGGGGGAGGCCGGGAAATCCCCATCTGCGGCGACGCGGGCTACGGGGCACGGGACCTACGGTTCTGATATGAGCGAGACGACCACCGGGGGGACAGCCCGGACACCTGAGTTCCGACTGGCATCAGGGGTGATCGAGACCCTGCGCCAGGACCTCGTCACGAACGCCTTCGCCTATCGGCCGCTGCCGCTGCTGGAGACGCCCGGGCGTTTCGTGCGACGGCTTCCCCAGGCGATACGCAGGCACTTCCCGTGGACGCGGTACGCGATGGTGGGGGCGCTGGCCCTCTTCGTCATGGTGTTCACGGCGGGCACGCAGTCGAGCTACCTCGGGGACACCGGCGAGCTCCTCATCGGGATGATCTCCGCGGCTCCGATCCTGATGACGCTGGTCCGGCCGGTCGCCGCGTGGTGGGCGGCCGTCGCGATGACGGTGGTGTTCGCCGCGATCGGCAGCGAGGCGAGCTGGCCGTGGACCCCGGGCAGCTTCCTCGCGTACATCGCCGTCATGGTTCTCGTCACCCTGCGGACCGGCCCCCGGGTGGCGGCCTGGATGTGGACGCTCACCCTCGCCCTCGGCTTCACCATCTCGGTGGTGTTCCGGAACGGGTACGCGTACGGGTTGGGGACGAACCTGCCGGAGATGGCCGTGTTCTCGGCGATCGCGCTGGCGATCGCGAGCAGCATCCAGATACGCCGCCACGCCAGGGCGGAGGTGAGCGCGCAGCAGGAGGTCACGGCCGTCGAGCGGGACAAGCGGACGCTCCTGGAGGAGCGGACGACGATCGCGCGGGAGCTGCACGACGTGGTGGCCCACCACATGTCGGTGGTGGCGATCCAGGCGGAGGCCGCGCCGTACCGGGTGAAGAACCCGCCGCCGGAGCTGGAGGCGGCGTTCGTCACCATCCGGGAGAACGCGGTGGCCGCCCTGACGGAGCTGCGGCGGGTGCTGGGTGTGGTGCGCTCCGCGGACTACGAGGCACCGGACGCCCCGCAGCCGACGCTGGCCTCGCTGGACGGGCTGCTGGCCAATGTCCGGGAGGCCGGGCTGCGTGTGGAGAAGACGGTGACGGGCGCGGTGCGGGAGCTGCCGCAGGGGGTGGAGCTGTCGGCGTACCGGATCATCCAGGAGGCCCTGAGCAACACGTTGCGGCACGCGCCGGGCGCGGGGGCCGGGGTGGAGGTCAGCTACGTACTGGGCGGGCTGGGGATACGGATCGTCAATGAGCCGCCGACCGGGGACGTGCGGCCCTCGCCCGGGGCCGGGCACGGGATCACCGGGATGCGGGAGCGGGTGGCCATGCTGGAGGGGGAGATGACGGCGGGCTCGACGCCCGAGGGCGGGTACGAGGTGGCGGTGTTCATACCCGTGCCCGGTCGTCCGGCGCCGGCCGTGGTGCCGGAGGAGGGGCCGGCATGACGATCAGGGTGCTGATCGTCGACGACCAGATGATGGTGCGCGAGGGGTTCTCGGTCCTGCTCAACGCCATGGAGGGCATCGAGGTGGTGGGCGAGGCGGTCGACGGCCGGGAGGCGGTCGCGCAGGTGGCGGCGCTCCGGCCGGACGTGGTGTTGATGGACATCCGGATGCCGGAGATGAACGGGCTGGAGGCGACGCGGGAGATCGTGGCCGCCGACACGGACGCGAAGGTGCTGGTCCTGACGACCTTCGACCTCGACGAGTACGTGTACCAGGCGCTCAGGGCCGGGGCCTCAGGGTTCCTGCTCAAGGACGCGTCGGCCCGTCAGCTGGCGGACGGGGTAAGGGTTGTGGCGGCCGGGGAGGCGTTGCTGGCTCCCTCGGTGACCAAGCGGCTGATAGCGGAGTTCTCGAAGCTCTCGGAGGCGCGCAGGTTCGCCGACCCGGCGGGGGTCGGGGAGTTGACGGAACGGGAGACGGAGGTGCTGGTACTGATCGCGCAGGGGTTGTCCAACGCGGAGATGGCGGACCGGCTCGTCGTCGCGGAGTCGACGATCAAGACCCATGTGAGTCGCATCCTGGTGAAGTTGGGGCTGCGGGACCGGACGCAGGCGGCGGTGTTCGCCTACGAGACCCGGCTGGTGACCCCGGCGTAGGGCTCGGCGGTTCCGGTGGTGCGGAAGCGGGACGCGTAGGCGGAGGGGGTGGTGCCGAGGTGGCGGGCGAAGGCCCGGCGGAGGGATTCGTCGCTGCCGAGGCCGCTGCGGCGGGCCGCGACGGTGACCGGTTCTCCCTGCTCCAGAAAGGTCCGGGCGACTTCCAGCCGGAGGGCCTCCAGGTGGACGGCCGGCGTGGTGCCGGTGTGGGCCTTGAAGAGACGGGAGAGGTGGCGGGTGCCGAGGCCCGCGCGCTGGGCGAGGGCCGGGAGGCTGTGGTCGGCCGCGGGATCCGCGGCCATGGCGTCGAGCAGGGGGCGCAGCACCGGGTCGCGGGTGGGAGAGGTGCGGGATGCCGCCGAGAACTGCGATTGGCCACCGGGGCGTTGCAGGAACACGACCAGGTCGCGGGCGACCCGGCGGGCGGCGGCGGGGCCGAGGTCCTGTTCCACGAGGGCCAGGCAGACGTCGATGCCGGCGGTGACTCCGGCGGAGGTGAGCACGGGCCCGTCCTGGACGTAGATGGCATCGGGGGTGACGGTGGTGCCGGGGTAGGAGCGGGCCAGGTCGGCCGCGTGCTCCCAGTGGGTGGTGGCCCTGCGGCCGTCCAGGAGGCCCGCGGCGGCGAGGGCGAAGGCGCCCGTACAGACGGCGGCGACCCGGTCGGCGCGGGCGGCCATCCGGGCCACCAGCTCGACCAGTTCGGGCCGGGTGCGCAGGGTGGCCAGGTCCGCAGGGCCGGGGACCACCAGGGTGGCGGTGCGGTCGACCGCGTCGGCCGGGAGATCGGCGTCGATCCGCAGGCCGGTGGAGGTGCGCACGGAGACACCGTCTGGGGTGCAGACCCGGACGGCATAGGGGCTGCCGGCGGTGGCGAAGACCTCCAGCGGCGCGGCGACGTCCAGAAGACGCACGCCGTCGAAGGCGAGGACGGTGACCGTGTGGGTGCCCATGGGTGCACGGTAGCGGGGAGAGATGTCCTGATGTGTGGGGTGTGTGGCCACAGGGACATGGCGGGCGGGACGCGGCGCGAGGAGGCTGGAGGCACATCGAGAGGAGCAGGTCATGGGAGCGCGAGGGAACACGGCCGCCGGAGTGACGGTGCCGGAGGGGAAGCTCGCCGCGGAGGCGACCGAGCTGGTGCGGGACACCACCAGCGAGTTGATCTACCACCACTCGCGGCGGGTGTACTGGTTCGGGAGCCTCCAGGGGCATCGGCGGGGGCTCGCCTTCGATCCGGAACTGCTGTACGTCGGGGCGATGTTCCACGATCTGGGACTCGGGGAGCGGTTCCGGACGAGCGGGCGCCGGTTCGAGGTCGACGGCGCGGACGAGTCCCGGCGATTCCTGGAGCGCCACGGGATACCGGAGGACGGCATCCGCCGGGTCTGGACGGCGATCGCGCTGCACACCACCCCGGGGATACCGGAGTTCATGGAACCGGAGGTGGCGCTCGTGACGGCGGGCGTGGAGTACGACGTCCTGGGCATCGGCTTCGACGACATCGACGCGGCCGCCCGCGCCGAGATCACCGCGCTGCACCCGCGGCCGGACTTCAAGCGGCGCATCCTCCAGGCCTTCACCGAGGGGATCGAGCAGAAGCAGGACACGACGTTCGGCAATGTGAAGGCCGATGTGCTGCGGCATTTCACGCCCGACTTCGCCCCGGGGGATTTCGTGGAGGTGATCCGAGGCTCCCGGTGGGAGGAGTGACGCCCCGTTAGGGTGCGGGGATGGGCTTTGATCCGTGGGATGCCGAGTTCGTCGCCGATCCGTATCCGGCGTACCGGGAGTTGCGGGAGCAAGGGCGGGTCGTGTGGTGGGAGGCCACCGGGCAGTGGCTGGTGCCGCACTACGCCGATGTGAGCGCGCTGCTGCGGGACCGGCGGCTGGGGCGGACCTACCTGCACCGGTT
Organism: Streptomyces sp. NPDC059874; assembly: GCF_042731135.1. Lineage (NCBI taxonomy): Bacteria > Bacillati > Actinomycetota > Actinomycetes > Kitasatosporales > Streptomycetaceae > Streptomyces > Streptomyces sp. NPDC059874. The sequence continues at coordinate 93,666 of NZ_JBHWJY010000011.1, read as the reverse complement.
CTCGCACGAGGAGTTCGGTCGCGAGGCCCCGCCGGCGGAGCACGAGCCCTTCCACGTGCTCAACGGGAACGGCCTGCTGGACCTGGAGGATCCCGCGCACGCGCGGGTGCGAAGGCTCGTGGCGAAGGCCTTCACCCCGCGCACGGTGGAGCGGCTCGTGCCGGCCGTGCGAAGCCTGGCCCAGGGCTTGGTGGGGCGGCTGCTCGCGGACGGGGGCGGGGATCTGCTCACCGCCGTCGCCGAGCCGCTGCCGGTGGCCGTGATCGCGGAGCTGTTGGGGGTGCCGGAGGCGGACCGGGGGCTGCTGCGGCCCTGGTCGGCGGATATCTGCGGGATGTTCGAGCTCCGGCCGGACGAGGAGACGGCTCGGCGGGCGGTGCGGGCGAGCGTGGAGTTCAGCGCGTACCTGCGGGGCTTGATCGCCGAGCGGCGGGCGCGCCCCGGGGAGGATTTGATCTCCGGGTTGATCTCCGCCCACGATGACGAGGGCCGGCTCAGCGAGCAGGAGATGATCTCCACCTGCGTGCTCCTGCTGAACGCCGGGCACGAGGCCACGGTCAACACGACCGTCAACGGATGGTGGGCGTTGTTCCGCAATCCCGCCCAGCTGGCGGACCTCCGGCGGAATCCCGAAAAGTTGTCCACAGCTGTGGATGAACTCATGCGGTACGACACTCCCCTGCAGATGTTCGAGCGCTGGGTGCTCGACGAGATCCGGATCGGGGCCACCGTCATCCCCCGCGGGGCCGAGGTCGCGCTGCTCTTCGGGTCCGCGAACCGGGATCCCGCGCGCTTCGCCGACCCCGACGCGCTGGACCTCGTACGGGCCGACAATCCGCACCTGAGCTTCGGGGCCGGGATCCACTACTGCCTGGGGGCGCCGCTCGCGCGCCGGGAGCTGGAGGCCTCGTTCGGGGCGCTGCTGGCGGACGGAGTCCCGCCACTGCGGCTCGTCGAGGAGCCGCGGTGGCGGGACGGTTATGTCATCCGGGGGCTGGAGAGCCTGTTGGTCGAGTTCTGAGAGCCGGGGGGGGCGGACTAGGCGAGCATGTCCCGGCGGCGCAGGGCGGCCAGGCCGGCCGCGGTGAAGGCCACCGCCAGGGCCGTCAGGGTCAGCAGCGGGGCCCAGGCCAGGGACTGCGCGCCCGGGAGCTTCGGCAGGTGCGCGAAGGGCGAGAGGTCCAGGACGGCCTGCGGGAGGTTCAGCGCCGGGCCGATCCAGCCCAGCGCGAGCGCGCTACCGGCCACCGCCCAGGCGGCCACGGCGTACTTGGGGGCCGCGCCGTACAGCAGGGCCGCGAGGGCTCCGATCATCCACACCGCCGGGAGCTGCGCGAGCGTCGCACCGACCGTCCCGGCCAGGGCCTGCCCGTGCCCGATGCCCAGGCCCAGCCCCGCGAGCAGCAGGATCAGCGCCGATCCGCCGAAGGCCACGGCCAGGTGCCCACCGGCCCAGCGCAGCCGGCCGACCGCGTTCGCCAGCAGGGGTTCGGCGCGCTGCCCCGACTCCTCGCCGCCCAGGCGCAGCACCGAGGCGACGATGTACAGGGCGGCGATCAGCCCGAACATGCCGGCCATCGTGGCGAGGAAGGCGTCGGTGAGGCCGCTCTGCCCGCCCATCCGCTCGATGATCTCGCGGGTCTTCTCGTTGCCGCCGACCAGGTCGGCCGCGCCGTCCGCCATCCCGCCGAAGACGACTCCGGCGATCAGGAAGCCCGCGCTCCAGCCGATGACGCTGCCGCGTTGGAGCCGCCAGGCCAGCGCGCCCGCCGTGCCCAGCCGTCCCTCGGCGGGCCCGGGCCGGGCCGGCAGGAAGCTCATGCCCACGTCCCGCCGCCCGGCCAGGGCGTAGGCGGCGCCCGCCTGTGCCACGACGGCGGCGGCGAGCAGCGCGAGCACCCACCAGCGCGTCTCGGCGAAGGCCCGGACGTTCTCCACCCAGCCGAGCGGGGAGAGCCAGGTCAGCGGCGACTTCCCGGCTGCCGTGCCGGCGTCGCCCGCCGCCTTCAGTACGAAGGCGGCGCCCAGCACGGCGGCCGTGATCGCCTTCGCGGCGCGGGCGCTCTCGGTCAGTTGGGCGGCGATGGCCGCCATGCCGGCGAAGAGCATCCCGGTGCCCGCAAGGGCGAGGCCGAGGGCGAGGGCGCCGGACGCGCCCTGCCCGGCGAGGGCGCCCGCGACGAGCAGGGCCACGCAGGTGTTGGCGACGAGCGCGGCGAGCAGCGCGGCGGTCAGCGGGGCCCGCCGCCCGACCATGGCGGCGGAGAGCAGCTCCTGACGGCCCGTCTCCTCCTCCTCGCGGGTGTGCCGGACGACGATCACCAGGCTCATGACGGCCGCGAGCACGGCGCCGTACACGCCGATCCGCCAGGTGGTCAGGCCGCCGAGGGAGTCGCTGAAGACGGGCCCGTAGAGGGCGCGCATCGAGCTGTTGGCGTTCATGGAGGCGGCGGCCGCGGCCCGTTCGGCGGCGGTGGCGTACACCTTGCCCAGCGCCCCGGGCATGCTCGCCACCGTCAGGGTGGTGACCAGGACCCACACCGGCATCATCACGCGGTCGCGGCGCAGGGCGAGCCTCAACAGGGCTCCGGTGCCCACGAGCTGGTCGTTCGTCATCGCGACGCCTCTTCGGTGCTCTCGGTGCTCTCGGTGCTCTCGGTGTAGTGGCGCAGGAAGAGTTCTTCGAGGGTGGGCGGGGTCGAGGTCAGCGACCGCACACCGGAGGCGGCGAGGGATCGCAGGACGGCGTCCAGCTTGTCGGTGTCGGCCTGGAGGCGGACCTTCAGCCCCTGCACCTCGACGCCGTGCACGCCCGGCAGGTGAGCGAGGCCGTTCGGCGGGCCGGCGAGCTCGGCGCTGATCGACGTACGGGTGAGGTGGCGCAGTTCGGCGAGGGTTCCGCTCTCCACGGTGCGGCCCTTGCGGATGATGCTGACCCGGTCGCAGAGGGCCTCGACCTCGCTGAGGATGTGCGAGCTCAGCAGGATGGTGCGCCCGGCGGCGCGCGCCTCGGCGACGCAGCTCTGGAAGACCTCCTCCATCAGCGGGTCGAGGCCGGATGTGGGCTCGTCGAGGATGAGCAGTTCGACGTCGGAGGCGAAGGCGGCGACGAGGGCGACCTTCTGCCGGTTGCCCTTGGAGTAGGTGCGCCCCTTCTTGGTGGGGTCCAGCTCGAAGCGCTCTATGAGCTCGGCCCGGCGGGCCCGGTCGAGGCCCCCGCGGAGGCGTCCGTACAGGTCGATGACCTCGCCGCCGGAGAGGTTGCGCCACAGCGTGACGTCCCCGGGGACGTAGGCGACGCGGCGGTGGAGGGGGACGGCGTCGGCCCAGGGGTCGCCGCCGAGGAGTTCGGCGGTGCCGGAGTCGGCGCGCAGCAGGCCCAGCAGGACCCGGATGGTGGTGGACTTGCCGGCGCCGTTGGGCCCGAGGAAGCCGTGGACCTCGCCGGTGGTGACCGACAGGTCGAGTCCGTCCAGTGCGTGGGTGCGGCCGAACGCCTTGTGGAGGCCGGCAACGCTGATTGCCTTCGTCATGCTTCTGAACGTACGCTACTTTCACAAATTTGTGAAGCTCGGAAATCGCGTAAAGTCGGGAAGGTGGCTGACGACATGGATGTACGGACGGAAGCGGCGGACGGGGCGGACGGCGCGGACGCGGCGGATGAGCGGGACGCCGAGGCGGTCTCCCGCTTCGTCGAGCGGTTCGCCGCGCAGCTGACCGAGGCGGGGATGCAGCGGATGGCCGCACGCGTCTTCGCGCAGCTGCTGGCGAGCGACGGCGGCGCGATGACCTCGGCCGAGCTCGGGGAGGCGCTGCGGATCAGCCCGGCGGCGGTGTCGGGGGCCGTGTCCTACCTGACCCAGGTCAACATGGTCAGCCGCGAGCGCGAACCGGGCTCCCGCCGGGACCGGTACGTGCTGCACAACGAGCTCTGGTACGAGACCTTCACCCGGCGGGACCAGGTCCTCACCCTGTGGGAGAAGACCCTGCGCGAGGGCGCGGCGAGCCTGGGCGCCGACTCCCCGGCCGGGGCGCGGATCGCGGAGACGGCGGCGTTCTTCGAGTTCATGCAGCAGGAACTCCTCGGCCTGATGGACCGCTGGCGCGTGCACCGGGAGGGGCTGAACCTCTCGTGAAGCCCACTTCCTTCACCACGCCGCCCCGCCCGGTGGCCGTGGAAGAGCTCTTCCCCGAGCCGGCGCCGCTGCGCCGCGAGTCCGTACGCCTGCACCCCCGCGTCCCCCGTACCCGGGGATGCCGCGGGAGCACGTGCCCAGGGCCTGCGTCGTGCACCCGGAGGTCGTGACGGAGTACCCCGATGCCGACCTGTACGAGGCCCGCGACCTGTCGGACGCCACCAAGCTCGGCGGCTACCCGGGCTACTGCCAGGGGCCTGGTGGCCGGACGGTGCCGGGTGCGGGCGGCGTATGGAGCACCTGCTCACGGTGGCGAGCCGGGAGTACGACGGCGGGTCGTGGCGCACCTGGCTCCCGATCGAGGACCAGGGCCGTCCGCCCGGTGACGAGGACGTGCCGGGGCTAGAGCTGGGCGGCGCGGGCGGCGTGTACGTCTTAAAATGCCGGACCTGCGCCGGGCGCCCGTTCTCCCACTACTTCGACAGCTGAGGCGGGGCGGGGCCGCCCCGCCCCGGCCTCACCGCTGGTGCGGCAGCGTCAGGCCCCACGCCCCCGGCAGCAGGGTCCACGTGCGGCGCCGGACCGGGCCGGTCACCGTGTGGTCGGCCCGGTAGCGGAAGTCCGCCCCCGATACCGTCACCGACCGCACCCGGGCGACCCGAGCGACCCGGGGACCACCGGAGCCGGAGGAGCCGGCACCAAAGCCGGAGCCGGAGCCGAAGCCCGAGCCGAAGCCGGCGCCGGTCCCGGACCCGGACCCGGCCCGGACCACCACCTCCGCCAGCCCGTCCCGCGCCGCCACCGACACGTCGAGCAGCTGCTCGTCGACATCGGCCAGCACCACCCCGTCGGCCTCCACGCGCAGCCCCCGCCCCGCACCCGCCCCCGCCCCCGCACCGGGCACCGGCGGGCGCACCAGGGTGCGCACGAGCGAGCGGTACGCGTTCCACACCGACGGCCCGGCCGCGCGGCCCGCCGACCCGTCGGTCGACGGGATGCGCAGGTCCCCCAGCACCACGCCGTCGCTGTCGTCGACCAGCAGGTCGCAGACGCGGACCGTGCCGTCCAGGACCGCCCGCGCCGCCGATACGGCCGAAAGTGGCACGCCGAGTGACCTCGCCAGCCCCAGTGACCCCACGGGCCCCACCGGGATCAGGGAAACGGCCCCGTCGGACAGCCCCCGCTCCCGGTGCAGCAACCCGACGGCCCGCACCAGCGCCCCGTCGTCGCCCACGATCACCGGCCGCCGATGGCCCCGGCGGGCAAGGGCCCGCGCGAACTCCTCCGATGAGTCCGGGAGGCAGATTTTCGCCGCCGCGCCCGCTGACAACACATCTTTCGCGATCCGCACGGACTCGCCGTCAAGACGGCGGGCGACCGGGTCGACGAGCACGAGCAGGCCGCCTACCGGCGCGCCCGCGTGGCTCATGGTGGGCTCTGGAGCCGACACCTCGGTCCTTCCTCGGGTAGCATCTTTGTGCAAGAGGCCCTTGCGCTATTGCGCCAGGGCCTTCGTCTATTCCGGGGTACCGGTCCGACGGCTCAGCCTGCGGTGTACATCGTCGTACGCCCCCTGACCTTGGACATGCCCCATCCGGAAGAGGTGTACGCCTGTGCCCGCTCTTGTGCTGCTCGGAGCTCAGTGGGGTGACGAGGGCAAGGGAAAGGCCACCGACCTGCTCGGTGGATCCGTTGACTATGTAGTGCGCTACCAGGGTGGCAACAACGCCGGCCACACGGTCGTCGTAGGCGACCAGAAGTACGCGCTGCACCTTCTCCCTTCCGGCATCCTCTCCCCCGGATGCACCCCGGTCATCGGTAACGGCGTCGTCGTCGACCCGGCCGTCCTGCTCTCCGAGCTGCGCGGCCTGAACGAGCGTGGCATCGACACCTCCAAGCTCCTCATCAGCGGCAACGCGCACCTGATCACGCCGTACAACGTCACCCTCGACAAGGTCGGCGAGCGCTTCCTCGGCAAGCGCAAGATCGGTACGACCGGCCGCGGCATCGGCCCGACGTACGCGGACAAGATCAATCGCGTCGGCATCCGCGTCCAGGACCTCTACGACGAGTCGATCCTCACCCAGAAGGTCGAAGCGGCGCTGGAGGGCAAGAACCAGCTCCTCGCGAAGCTGTACAACCGCCGCGCGATCGACGCCGCCGCGATCGTGGAGGAGATGCTCCAGTACGCGGAGCAGATCAAGCCGTACGTCGCCGACACCACCCTGATCCTCAACAACGCGCTGGACGAGGACAAGGTCGTGCTCTTCGAGGGCGGCCAGGGCACGCTGCTCGACGTCGACCACGGCACGTACCCCTTCGTCACCTCCTCGAACCCGACCGCGGGCGGCGCCTGCACCGGTACCGGTGTCGGCCCGACGAAGATCAGCCGCGTCATCGGCATCCTGAAGGCCTACACGACCCGCGTCGGCGCCGGCCCGTTCCCGACCGAGCTGTTCGACAAGGACGGCGAGGACCTGCGCCGCATCGGTGGCGAGCGCGGTGTGACCACCGGCCGTGACCGCCGCTGCGGCTGGTTCGACGCGCCGATCGCGCGCTACGCGACCCGCGTCAACGGCCTGACGGACTTCTTCCTCACCAAGCTGGACGTCCTGACCGGCTGGGAGCAGATCCCGGTCTGCGTCGCGTACGAGATCGACGGCAAGCGCGTCGAGGAGCTCCCGTACTCGCAGTCGGACTTCCACCACGCGAAGCCGATCTACGAATACCTCCCCGGCTGGTCCGAGGACATCACGAAGGCCAAGACCTTCGAGGACCTGCCGGCGAACGCCCAGGCGTACGTCAAGGCCCTGGAGGAGATGTCGGGCGCCCCGATCTCCGCGATCGGCGTCGGCCCGGGCCGTACCGAGACGATCGAGATCAACTCGTTCCTCTAGGAACGGCAGGCGGTACCTGAACGCCCGAAGGGGCGGTGCGCGTCTCGCGCACCGCCCCTTCGGCGTACCGGGTACCGGGTACCGGGTCTTACTTGGTGTCGTAGAAGCCGAAGAGGTCGACGACGAGGTCGGTGTTGCCCCAGCCCTTGTTCCAGAAGTCGATGATTCCGTTGGAACCGGTGCTCGCCTGGACCAGGTTCGGGACGGTGGCGCCCGTGGTCCAGTTCAGGTTCGAGACGAACGGGGGCGTCGGCCAGCCCGCGGTGTTGTTCTTGTACTGCTCGATGGTGTTCGGGTCCGGGGCGACCGTGAGGTACCCGGAGCTCTGCGTGTTGGTGACGGTGCTGTTCACCACGAACGCCGTGATGCTGGGGCGCCGCGTGGACAGCGGCGCGTAGATGTAACTGTCGCTCTCCATCGGCCCGTACACGCTGTCGTTGGGGTCACGGGTGTCGAACAGGCGCTCCGGAGTGATCGGCATGTACGCGCCGTTCGCGGCCTCGCTGTACGAGCCGACGACGTCGATGACCACGTCGGTGGCGCCGTTCCAGGTGCCGTTGAAGACGGTGATCTTGCCGTCGGCGGAGACGGGCACGATCACCGAGTTGGCGATCGTCTGACCGCCGTGGAAGTTCAGGTTCGAAGCGTTCGGGATCGCCCCGCCGCCCGGCAGCACCGTCAGGTAGCCGTTCGACGTCGGGTTGGTGACCGTCACGTTGAGCGCCACGGCGGAGATGCCGTTCGGCACGCCGCGCAGGCCGGCGATCTGGGTGGTGAAGCTGCCCCGCGCGGGGACCTGGCGGCGGCTCGTGCCGAGACCCTCACGGGTGTCGACGAAGCGGACCGGGTCCAGCGACTGGTAGCCGCTGGCCGCGGACTGGCTGAAGTAGCCGGTGACGTCCGCGATCAGGTCGACCGTGTCACCGGCGTTCCAGGACCCGTTGTACAGGTCGACGTAGCCGTCCTTGCCGACCGGCACGACCACCAGGTTGGGGACGGTCTGACCGGTGTGGAAGTTGACGTTCGACGAGTTCGGCCGCTCCGAGCCCGCGGGGTACGCCGTGATGAAGCCGGCGCTGCGCGAGTTGGTCACGGTGACGTTGAGGACGACCGCGGTGACCCCCTTGGGGATGCCGCCGTTGCCGCCGACCTTCACGCGGGCCGTGCCACGGCCGGGAACCGGACCCACCGGGGCGCCGATGCCCTCCCGGGTGTCCAGAAGGCGGGTGGGCGCGTACGGAGTGAACTCCGAGCCCACGGTGCCGATGTTCTCCAGGACGTTGGAGACTTCCTTCGCGTTCGCGGCGTCCGTCACCGTGACGGTGACCTTGTACTCGCCGAGCTCCGCGTAGACGTGCTTGTTGTTCACCAGGCCGGGGCCACCCGCCTGGGTGACGTCCTTCGGCGAGCCGTCGCCCCAGTCGACGGTGAGGGTGAGCGAGACGTCCGGCACGCTCAGGATCTCGGTGTCGAGGCTGAAGCCGTGCGCGGAGATCGGCGTGGCGTTCAGTACGAGGTTCAGGTCCGGGTTGCCCGCGGACACGCCCTCCGACTGGAGGGTGGCGGCGCCCTTGTTCTTGGCGCCCAGGTCCTTCTTGACCGACCGGTCGGCCGAGCTGTGGAAGGTCTTGAACTTCTGCGACGCGGCCTTGGTCAGGTCGACGTCAGACGCGGACACCCCCCTGGTGCCCTGCGCGCCGGGGTCGGCCGCGTGGGCCATCCCCGGTATGAGACCAACGCCGGCCGCGACGAGTGCGGCAGCGGACAGTACGAGACGGCGATTGCGCACCGGCCCCCCATTTTCGTTTTTGAACGCGATCAGGTATGAAAGCGAGCCCAGAGTACACAGGTGAGATGGACGGTGGACGCCGGGTCTGTGTTATTCGGTCACGCCCCGGGCCACAAAGTCGATCCCGGCTTCGCGTCACGCGTCCACGCCGCCATCCGTCGGTGCTGTGGAGGCCCGACCTGAAGGAGAACAGCCGAGACGGACACGAACAACTCCATTTTCCGGCTGTCCGACACCGGCGCGGCGGGCGCTACCGGGCGTCGTAGTAGCCGAAGAGGTCGACGACGAGCTCGGTGCTGTCCCATCCCTTGTTCCAGAAGTCGATGATGCCGTGCGAACCGGTGCTCGCCTGGACCAGGTTCGGGACGGTGGCGCCCGCGGTCCAGTTCAGGTTCGAGATGAACGGCGGCCTCGGCCAGGCGGCGGTCCGGTTCACGTACTCGTCGAGGGTGTTCGGGTCCGGCGCGACCGTGAGGTACCCGGCGCCCTTCGTGTCGGTGACGGTGCTGTTCAGCACGTAGCCCGTGATGTGCGGGTTCCTGGTGGACAGCGCCGCGTAGATGTACGTGTCGCCCTCCAGCGCCCCGTACGCCTGGCCGGCGGGGTCCCGTGTGTCGAACAGCCGCTCCGGCTCGACCGGCATGTAGGCGCCGGTGCCGGCCGTGCCGTACGAGCCCACGACGTCGACGACCACGTCGGTCGCACCGCCCCAGGAACCGTTGAAGACGGTAATCGTGCCGTCGGCGGAGACGGGCACGATCACCGAGTTGGCGATCGTCTGACCGGCGGTGAAGTTGAGGTTGGAGGCGTTCGGGATGGCGCCGCCGCCCGGCAGCACGGTCAGGTAGCCGGACGCCTTCGGGTCGGTGACCGTCACGTTGAGCGCCACGGCGGAGATCCCGCTCGGCACCCCGCGCAGGCCGCCGATCCGGGTGGTGAAGCCGCCCCGCGCGGGAACCTGGCCCTGGGCCGTGCCGAGGCCTTCACGGGTGTCGACGAACCGGACCGGGTCCATCGAGGTGTAGCCGCTGGAGGCCTTCCGCGTGAAGTAGCCGGTGACGTCGGCGATCACGTCGACGGAGGAGTCCCAGCTCCCGTTGTACAGGTCGACGAAGCCGTTCTCGCCGACGGGCACGACCACCAGGTTCGGGACGGTCTGCCCGGCGGTGAAGTTGACGTTCGACGAGCCAGGCCGCGGTGAGCCCTCCGGGTAGGCCGTGATGAATCCGCTGCCGAGGGGGTTGGTCACGGTGACGTTGAGGACCACGGCGGTGACCCCTTGGGGGATGCCGCCGTTGCCGCCGACCTTCACGCGGGCCGTGCCCCGGCTGGGGACCGGGCCCTGGGTGGCGCCGATGCCTTCGCGGGTGTCCAGGAGACGGGTGGGGGCGTACGGGGTGAAGTCCGAGCCGGCGGTCCCGACCGTGACGCTGTTGACGGTCTTGGTCGCGTTCGCGGTGTCCTCCACCGTGACCTTGACGGTGTACGCGCCGAGCTCCTCGTAGATGTGCGTGTGCTTGAGCAGGCCGGATCCGGAGGCCGTGGTCACGTCCTTGGTCCCGTCGCCCCACTCGACGGTGACGGTGAGCGGGACGGCTGCGCTGGTGATCTCCGTGTCGAGGCCGAACCCGTGCGCGGACGTGGCAGTGGCGACGAGGGCGACCGCCAGGTCCGCGTTGGCACCCGAGAGGGCGGTCCGCCGGACCGCCCCGTCGGCGGGGCTGCGGAAGGGCGCGTCCTCGATCGGATCGATGTCGGGAACGGACACCCCCCTGGCGGCCGGCGTACCCGGCTCGGCCCCGTGGGCCGCGCCGGCCAAGCCGGGTATGCCGGCCATGCCGGGTATGAGAACAACGCCTGCCGCGACGAGTGCGGCGGCGGAGACGACGACACGGCTACTGCGCACGAGCCCCCCTTTTTCGTCGGCCGAGCGGCTGCCCGGCCGGAGCAGTCCGGCCAGTCAAGTCCATCCGGGCGCCCTGGGCCAGGGTCGGGCGGGGGCCGATGTCGCGGCAATCCCGGACGGGGCGGCGTGCGGGCGCGCCGGGCCCTACCAGGCCAGCTGCGAGATCTCCTCCGCCACCACCGCGCACGCGTCCGCCGCCGGGTCGATCAGCGGGAAGTGGCCGATGCCGTCCAGCAGCGTCAGGCCGACCGTCTCCCCCGCCTTCGCGGCCGCGGCCACGTACGCCTCCGCCACCGCCGGCGGGACGACGATGTCCTCGCGCCCCTGCACCACCGCCGTGGCGATACCCGTCGGCAGCAGCGCCGCCGGATCGGCGTACGGCAGCCGCTGCGTGAAGTGCGCGTCGCCGCCCAGCAGTTGGGCCGACGCCCCGCCGCACACGCCCAGTTGCTCCGCCACCGCGAAGTCCGCGATCGGGGCCAGCGCCACGACACCGCGCAGCGGCGGCGGCGAGGGCAGCCGCCAGGGGGAGTCGTACGGGAGCACGTGCCGGGCCGCGGCCCACAGTGCGAGGTGGCCGCCCGCCGAGTGGCCCGTGACGACGACCCGGCGGACGTCGGCCCGCGGGAGGGCGGCCGCGGCGAGGCCCGGGAGGGCGTCCATCGCGGCGGCCACGTCGTCGAAGGTCTCCGGCCAGCGCCCGGCGACCGGTCCCTCCGCGTTCTGGTGCGGCAGGGAACTCCCGCGCCGGTACTCGACATTGGCGACGGCGAAACCCCGCCGGGCCAGGAAGTCCGCGAGCGGTGTGACGTGCCGCCGGTCGTACGGGGCCCGCCAGGCACCGCCGTGCAGCAGCACCACCAGCGGGGCCGTGCCCGGGGTCTCGCCGCGCGGGGCGTAGAAGTCCACGACCTGGTCGGGGTGTTCCCCGTACGCGGCCGTCACGTCCGGCGCGACGGCCGGATGGGAGAAGGCCGAGGCGGCCTCGGCGGCGTCCCGTTCCACTGCGGCGGGGTCCGTCATCGGCTCAACCTTTCGGTAACGCGTGGGACAGCGGGGACAGGTGTTCCGGTGTTCCGGCAGAGCGGGACCGTATCAGTCTGAAACGCCGTGTTCCGTGCGGGGCCCGGAATGCGAGCGGGCGGGCGGAGCCGTGGCCCCGCCCGCCCGGTGCGGTGACGTTTCGCTACCGGGTCACCCGAAAATGTGACCCAGGGTGCGCGCGGCACGCTCGGCGTCGGCGAACCCGACGTAGAGCGGGGTGAAGCCGAAGCGCAGGACGTCGGGGGCCCGGAAGTCGCCGACGACGCCGCGGGAGATGAGCTCCGCCATGACCTCGCGGGCGTTCTCGGTGCGGAGGGACACCTGGCTACCGCGCTGCGCGTGCGGGGCCGGCGTGACCGATTCGACCTTGCCCCGCGGGACGTACGCCGCCACGCATTCGAGGAAGAAGTCGGTCAGCGCGAGCGACTTGGCCCGTACGGACTCCACGGCGACCCCGTCCCAGGCGTCGAGCGCCGACTCCAGGGCCAGCATGGACAGGATGTCCGGGGTGCCGACGCGGCCGCGGCGCGCGTCGTCGGCCGGACGGTAGTCCGGGGCCATCGCGAAGGGGTCCGCGTGGCCGTTCCAGCCGGGCAGGGGAGAGTCGAAGTCCCGCTGGTGGCGGGCGGCGATGTACAGGTACGCGGGGGCGCCGGGGCCGCCGTTGAGGTACTTGTACGTGCATCCGACGGCCAGGTCGACGGCGTGCGCGTCGAGGTCGACGGGGAGCGCGCCAGCCGAGTGGCACAGGTCCCAGACCGTGATCGCCCCGCCCGCGCGGGCGGCGGCGGTGAGGGCGGGCAGGTCGTGGAGGCGGCCGGTGCGGTAGTCGACGTGGTTGAGGAGGACGACGGCGGTGTCGTCGTCGATCGCCTCGGGCGCCCCGTCGGGGTCCACCGGGGTGACGGTGAGGCCCGTCATCCGGGCCGCGGATTCAGCGATGTAGCCGTCGGTGGGGAAGGTGGCGGCGTCGACCAGCAGCTTCGTCCGGCCCGGGAGGGCGAGGCGGGCGGCGCCGACGAGGGCCTTGAAGAGGTTGACGCTCGTCGAGTCGCCGACGACCACCTGGCCGGGGGCCGCGCCGACGAGGGGGGCGATCTTGTCGCCGATCCGCTCGGGGGCGGTCCACCAGGCGCTTTCGTCCCAGGAGCGGATGAGGAGCTCGCCCCATTCGCGGGACGCGACGTCGGCGAGGCGGTCGGTCACCCCTGCCGGCAGCGCGCCGAGGCTGTTGCCGTCGAGGTAGACGACTCCCTCGGGGAGGACGAATCGCTCGCGGAGCTTGGCCAGCTCGTCGGCGGCGTCCAGCTCTGCGGCGCGGACCGTCAGGTCACCTGCGGCGTAGCCGTTGGGGCTCTGCCCCAGACCCCGCGCCTCACACGCCGGCGAGCCTGGATCCGCCTGGCCCGGCTGCGTCGAGGAGGGTGGTATCGAGGTCGCGTCAGACATGGCTGCGGGCCGTCCACAGTTCCGGGAAGACGTTCTTCGTCGCGCGCTTCTCCAGCCAGGTCACGCCGGCCGAGCCGCCCGTGCCCGTCTTCGCGCCCATCGCGCGGCGGGTCGCCACCAGGTGGTCGTTGCGCCAGCGCCAGACCAGTTCGGCCACGTCCGTGAGGACCTCGCCGAGGCGGTGCAGGTCAGGGTGCTCGTCCGGGGCGGCGTACAGGCCCGTCCAGACGGCCTCGACCGCGGGCGACGGCTCGTACCGCAGCGAGAGGTCGCGCTCCAGGACCTCCGCCGGGACCGGGAAGCCGCGACGGGCCAGCAGGCGCAGGACCTCGTCGTAGAGGCTGGGCTCCTGGAGGGCCTTCTCCAGCTCCGCGTGGACGCGCGGGGCGCCGCGGTGCGGGACGAGCATGGAGGACGACTTCTCGCCGAGCAGGAACTCCATGCGGCGGTACATCGCCGACTGGAATCCGGAACCCTCGCCGAGGGCGGAGCGGTACGCGTTGAACTGGCCCGGGGTGAGCTGGGCGAGCGGGCGCCAGGAGGCGTTGAGGGCCTCCAGTTCGCGGAGGGATCGTTTCAGCGCGTCCATCGCGACCGGGATCTTGTCCTCGCCGATGGCGCGGGCGGCCGTCTCCCACTCGTGGACGATGACCGTGAACCACAGCTCCATGACCTGGGTCGTGACCAGGAAGACCATCTCGCCCGGGTCGTCCGAGCGGAGGTGCTGGAGGTGGGTGAGGACGTCCGCCTGGACGTAGTCCTCGTAGGGGGTGGTGCCGTCGAAGTCGAGGTTCGGGGTGTCCGAACCGGCTCCGGAGGCATCAAGGGGCTGCGACATTGCTGTCTCCTCGACACGTGCTTCCGGGTAGCGGTCCGCTCCTTCCGGTGAGGTAAGTGGAGCCCCGGTCCCCTGCCTCGCATCATAAGCAGGAGATCCGGGACCCCTCTAGGGCAGTCGTCCTGTCCGTTATGCGAGCGTGTCCGCCGCGGTGGGGGACGAGTCGCGGAGGAAGGTCGAGCAGCGCTCGAACTCTTCCTTCTCGCCGATCGCCTCGGCCGCGCGGGCCAGGGCGTGCAGGGCGCGCAGGAAGCCGCGGTTCGGCTCGTGCTCCCACGGCACCGGGCCGTGGCCCTTCCAGCCGGCGCGGCGCAGGGCGTCCAGGCCGCGGTGGTAGCCCGTACGGGCGTACGCGTACGACTCGACGGTGCTGCCGGCCGCGAAGGCCTCGTCGGCGAGGATCGCCCAGGCGAGGGAGGACGTGGGGTGCGCGGCGGCCACCTCGACCGCGGGGGTGCCGGCGGCGATGGCCTCGCGGCCCGGCTCGTCGGGGAGGTGGGTGGGGGCGGGGCCCCCGAGCAGGTTCTGGTGAATGGACATGCCCCCAGTCTGCCGGGCCCGTCGCCCGGGTGGTGGGCGCCCCACCTCACCGGTGGCGCGGCGGCACGTCGACTTCCGGGCGATCAGCGCGTGGGGGTGCCCCGTACCCGGCGGGCGGTGGAGCGGGCGTCGCGGCGGTCGGGCGCGGCGGCCGGCGCCGTACGGATGGACGGGCGGACGGAGCGCATCCGCTGCCGGCCTGTGTCTTCGGCACCGATCGGGGTGAACTGCCGTGGCAGCGGCCACAGTCCGGGCACCTGGGGCAGCCCGCTCTCGGGCGGAGCACTCTCGGGCGGACCACTCTCCGGCGGCCCGCTCTCCGGCGGCCCGCTCTCCGGCGGCCCCTCGAAGTCCGGGGTCCGCTCGCGCTGCCGGTCGAGCGCCAACCGGGCCTCCACCCACTGCTCCATGACCGCCTTCCGGGTGGCCTCCAGCTCCGCGACGCGCTCGGCGAGCCGGGGCCCGGGTGGCACCCCGTCGAAGGCCGGGCCCTTCCAGAGGCCCAGCGCGCCGCGCAGCAGGCAGGCCGCCGTCGCGTACTCGCCGCGGGACATCGCGCGATGGCCCGCGGCCGCCCCGCGCTCGAACTCCCGCAGGTCGAGGCGGCCGCCGCCGGTGTCGAGGAAGTAGCCCCCGGGCATCCGGGCGAGCACGGTCCGCGCGGTGCGGCCGGCGCCCGGGGCGACGGCCGCGGCCAGCCGTCGGCGGAGCAGGCGCACGCAGCTCTCCAGCACCGAGTGGGCCCGCCCCGGCGGTGTGTACGCCCCGAGTTCCTCCGCGAGCACGGCGACCGGCACCACCTGGTCGGCGTACGCGGCCAGGACGGCCAGGACCTGCCGCTCGGACGGACTCGCCGGCGAGAGCCGCACACCGTTCTCGCGGACGTCGAGCCCTCCGAGTACGTCAATGTCCACAGTCTTCCCCCAGGCAAGGCAGAGCCCGCAGAGCCCGTCGGCACGGACTCGACTCGAAAAAAGAATATCGAGGGTTATGTTTCGAGCGGGCACCGACCCCGATCGGTGGATCAAGTCGGAGGAGGCGTACGGAGATCAGTCGGCGGCGAGCGCCCCCGCGGGCGCCCCGACCACCGGGTCGACGGCACGCTCGACGGCCCGCTCGACGGCCTGGCGGGCCGAACAGTCGCACCCCCGCGCCCCGTTCGCCCCGTTCGCCCCGTGCAGGGCCCTGGAGCCGCGCCCCGGCGCGGTGTCGAGCAGGGCCGCCACGGCCGGGAACACCAGGCTCGGCATCACGCTCGTGTAGAGCGCCGAGACCTCGCGGTCCAGGTCGAGCCCGAGCGTCTGCGACATCACGTTGAGCCCCGCGAAGGCCCCGACCACCAGCCGAGCGGGCTGCCCGGGATCCACGTGCGGGAGCAACTCGCCGCGCTCCTTGGCCTCCACCATCAAGGCGGTGTGCAGGTCGATCCACCCCTGATAGGGCGCCGCCCGGTCCAGTCCCCGGCCGCTCTGCTCCAGGGTGAGCCGCGCGCTGCCGCGCATCAGGACGTCGTGCCGGAGGCGGTGCGAGAAGATCATGCCGATGTCGACGAACTGCTGCGCCCTGAACTCCTGCGGGGTGACGGCCGGATGGGTGTTCACCTGGGCGTCGATCACCGCCTGCGCGAGGTCTTCCTTCGAGTCGAAGTGGAAGTAGAGCGCGCCCTTGGTGACCTCGGCCAGTCGGACGATGTCCGACAACTTGGCGTTGTCGTAGCCCCGCTCCTCGAACACCACGGCGGCGGCTTCCAGGATCGCCCGGCGGGTGCGCACCGCGCGGTCCTGCTTCACCTGCGGTCGATCAGCCCTCATCGCAAACATACCTCCGGGTACGAACATCTCCGTACAGTCCACAGCACCGCGGAGCGGCCGTCCACCGCCTTGTCACCCCCGCCCCACCCGCCACACGAAAGACGAAGGGCCCGGCCGCCGTCGTGAGACGGGGACCGGGCCCTTCCGCGCGCTCGCGCTACGCGACTACTTCAGCTTGGTACCGGTGGAGCGCAGGTTCGCGCACGCCTCGGCGACACGCGCGGCCATGCCCGCCTCGGCGGCCTTGCCCCAGGTGCGGGGGTCGTACTTGGACTTCGTGCCGACCTCGCCGTCGACCTTCAGGACACCGGCGTAGTTGGTGAACATGTGGTCCACGACAGGACGGGTGAAGGCGTACTGGGTGTCGGTGTCCAGGTTCATCTTCACGACGCCGTTCTCCAGCGCGGTGGCGATCTCCTCGGCCGTGGAGCCCGAGCCGCCGTGGAAGACGAAGTCGAACGGAGAGGCCTTGCCGTACTTCTCGGCGACGCCGGCCTGGAGGTCCTTGAGGAGCTCGGGGCGCAGGACGACGTTGCCCGGCTTGTAGACGCCGTGCACGTTGCCGAAGGAGGCGGCCAGCAGGTAGCGGCCCTTCTCGCCCAGGCCCAGGGCCTCGGCGGTACGGATCGCGTCCTCGACGGTGGTGTACAGCTCGTCGTTGATCTCGTGGCTGACGCCGTCCTCCTCGCCACCGGTCGGGGTGATCTCGACCTCGAGGATGATCTTCGCGGCGGCGGCCTTGGCGAGCAGCTCCTGGCCGATGGCCAGGTTGTCGGCCAGGGTCTCGGCGGAGCCGTCCCACATGTGCGACTGGAAGAGCGGGTTCAGACCCTTGGCGACGCGCTCGGCGGAGATGTCGAGCAGCGGGCGGACGTAGCCGTCCAGCTTGTCCTTGGGGCAGTGGTCCGTGTGCAGCGCGACCGTGATGTCGTACTTGGCGGCCACGATGTGGGCGAACTCGGCCAGGGCGACGGCGCCGGTGACCATGTCCTTGTTGTGCTGGCCACCCAGGAACTCCGCACCACCGGTGGAGATCTGGATGATGCCGTCGCTCTCGGCCTCCGCGAAACCGCGCAGCGCAGCGTGCAGGGTCTGGGAGGAGGTCACGTTGATGGCCGGGTAGGCGAACTTGCCTGCCTTCGCCCGGTCGAGCATCTCGTTGTAGACCTCGGGGGTTGCGATGGGCATCTGCCGGCTCCTTGGATGTGCGGGGAGTGTGCTTATTGCGGGCCCTGACCTGGGGGCGACGTCATCGTCGCGCCTATCTTTCCAGACTCGGCCGAGCCGTCCAGCCCGCCTGTCTCAAGGAGCGGTCCAAGCGGACCGAAGGATTCCGCACGCGACATCCGGGCCGCCCGGAAAAGACCAGGTCAGGACCCGGCCCGGGACTTCTCGGGACCTTGGTCACCAGAAGTCCCGGCGGCCCGGCGGCCCCGGCGGCCCGGCTCCGGCCGCTGACAGGGCCTAGGAGAGGCCGAGGTCCTCGAGGCGGTAGCCGGTGAGGTACTGCAGGCCCGCTTCGGCGATGGCGTCGGCCGCGCCGCGGTCGACGATCGTGGCGACCGCGACGACCTCGCCGCCGGCCTCGCGGACCGCCTCGACGGCGGTCAGCGGGGAGCCGCCCGTGGTGGAGGTGTCCTCGACGACCAGGCAGCGCTTGCCCTTGACGTCGGTGCCCTCGATGCGGCGCTGCATGCCGTGGGCCTTCTGCGCCTTGCGGACGACGAAGGCGTCGAGCCGCTGACCGCGCGCGGCGGAGGCGTGCAGCATCGACGTCGCGACCGGGTCGGCGCCCAGGGTCAGACCGCCGACGCAGTCGAAGTCGAGCTCGGCGGTCAGGTCGAGCATGACCTGACCGACCATGGGGGCCGCCTCGCCGTCGAGGGTGACCCGGCGGAGGTCGATGTAGTAGTCGGCCTCGCGGCCGGAGGAGAGGATCACCTTGCCGTGCACGACGGCCTTGTCCTTGATCTGCTGCAGAAGCGCATCGCGTACGTCAGTCATGGCTCCGAGCTTAATTGCGAGCGCGGGCTACGAGAGCCGCCGCCAGGTCCACGTCGTGGAGATCTCCAGCGGGTCCACCGGCGTGACCAGGCGCGGCAGGGTGTTCAGCCCGTTCGGCGGACCGGACTGCGGCTCCACGCAGACGGCCTCGGGATCCTCGTCGTAGACGACCACCCATTCGGCCCGGCTGGTGAGCCTCAGCTCCAGCGCCCCGGGCCAGGTGAGGGTGACGTCGACCCCGTGGGGCATGCCGAAGCAGTCGTCCCAGGGGCCCGGCTGGGGCTCGATGCGGTGGCCGTTGGGGAGGTGGTCGGCGCCCCGCTCCTCCTGCCAGGCGGCGTCGAAGTCGATCTCCACGTCCCCGCCGCCGGGTGTGAGCTCGCGCCGGAACCAGGGGTGCCAGCCGGCCTGGGCCGGGAAGGAGTTCCCGTAGGTCTCCACGCCCATGGTGAGGGTCAGCGAGTCCTCGGCGAGCTCGAAGATCTGGGTCACCTTGCCCGGGTAGGGCCAGGGGTCGGCGAGGTCGTAGGTGAACGCCGCCTCGGTGGCGGTGGCCCGGGCCGGGCGCCAGGGCGCGTCACGGCCGAAGCCGTGGAGGGCGTGCGGGGGGTGGTTGACCGGCATCTGGTGGAGGGTCGCGCCGTCGCGGAACCGGCCGTTCTCGATCCGGCCGCACCACGGGACCATCGGGAAGGCCCCGAACCTCGGCCCCTGGCGCAGCAGCTCGGTCCCGTCGATGCGCAGGCTGCTGATCCGGCAGCCGTTCTCCTGGTCGACGGTCACCTCGGCGGCGCCGGCCTTCAGTTGCGTAGTCATGCGACCGAGATTAGTTGCTGGGCGAGTTGGCTAGCGGCGGCGGCGCAGCGCCCTTCCGAGGACGATGGCCGAGGCCAGGGCGAGGGCGGCGGCCGGGGCGATCCAGCGGAGGCTGTCCCCGGCGGTGGTGGTGGCCGGTGCGGGGACGGGGGCGTACCGGCCGCGCGGGGGCGCGTGGTCCACCTCTTCGGCGCTGCGGCCGATCATGGTGCGGCGCGCGTGGGCGGCCTCGGCCGGGGGGCGCGGGGCGCCGTCGATCTCGTCGAACTCCCCGGTGAACTCCCCGGTGAGGAAGGGGTCGAGGGAGGGCGGCGGCACCTCGGCCTCGAAGAGCGAGGGGGTCACCTCGGTGACGTCGTCCTCGGTGCGGGCCGCCGCTTCGGCCTCCTCCGCCTCGGCCACGGGGTCGGCGAGGATCGCGTCGTCCACGTCCACGTCCACGTCCGCGCCGGCGCCGCCGAGCGCCGGCCCCGACTCGGGGTCCGCGGTCGCCACGGCCAGTTGGGCCGCGGCTCGGTCCAGGAGGCGGCCGACGGCGGTGGTGGCGGACTGCGTGGTGAAGGCGGCGGCGCGGCCGTCGGCCGTGGCATCGGCGGTGAAGTCCAGCCGGGTTCCGTCCTCTTCCGGGGTAAGCCGGACGTCGAGGGAGAACTTGACCGTCCCGCTGCCCCGGACCTCGATGCCCTCGCCGTCGACGGCGAAGTGGTCGGGGTCCCGCTCGGTGAGGGCCAGTGCCCCCCGGTAGGTCACGGTGTGCCCGTCGACCCGGATCTTGAGGCGGCCGGCGAGCGGCCCGGACTCGGTGTCGGCGTCCTGCTGGAGCCCCGGCACGCACCGGGCCACCCGGGCCGGGTCGCGCAGCACGGCGCGGAGATCGTTTGCAGGTACCGGAACGAACACCTGATGCTCCATGCGGTCGAGCCTACCGAGTAGGTCCTGTCAGGTCGATCAGCCCGGCCTGATCAACCTGGCCGGACCCGCGCCCGCTCCCGGTCACGAATACCGCGGATGCGGCAGGGTCGACGGCGGGAGCCCCCGCATCCTGGCCCGTTCCGCGTCGCGCGAGGAGTCCCGCAGGGACCCGGTCGACAGCGACCGCAGCCCCGGCGTGTCACGGTCCACGCGCAGGGCGGGCACCTGCTCGCGGGCGGCGAGGACGAATCCCCAGTCCTGCGGCGGTGTGCCGGTCACGCCGTGCGGGGTGCGGTCGGGGCCCGCGGCGAAGCCCGAGAGGCGGCCGCCGGCGCTGTAGGGGGCGGTCCGCAACCCGGCCGCGCGCAGCGTGGACTCGACGGTCCAGTACGCGTGCGGGCGCGTGGCCATCGGTCCGGCGTGTACGGCGATCCGCCCGCCGGGGCGCAGGGCGCGCGCGGCCAGCCCGTAGAACTCCTGCGAGTACAGCTTCGTGCTGGGGGTGATGCCCGGGTCGGGGAGGTCGGAGACGATGACGTCGAAGCGGTCGGTGGCGGCCGGCCCGCGCAGCCAGCGGAAGGCGTCCTGGGTGACGACGCCGAGGCGCGGGTCCCGGTAGACCCCCGCGTTGAGCGCGGACAGCATGGGGTCGGTGCGGGCGAGGTGGACCACGCCCGGGTCGAGTTCGACGACGGTGACGGAGTCGACGTCCGGGTAGCGCAGCACCTCGCGGGCGGCGAGCCCGTCGCCGCCGCCGAGGACCAGGACGCGGCCGTGGGGGCCGGTCATCGCGGGGTGCACGAGGGCCTCGTGGTAGCGGTATTCGTCGTAGCCGCTGACCCGCAGCCGCCCGTCGAGGTAGAGGTCGAGGGAGCGCGGTGAGCCGTTCGGGGGGCCGGTGAGCACGAGCTCCTGCACCCCGGTCTGCACGGCGACCCGTACCTCCACCCCGTACACGGCGCGCCGGGCGAGCCGCTCGAAGTCGTCGGCGAGGACGGTCGCGGAGGCGAGCACCGCGAGGACGGCCACGTTCGCGGCGATCAGCAGCCAGCGGCAGCGCCGGCTCAGGTCGCGGCGGAACAGCCACAGCACCAGGGCGCCGCCGACGGCCGCGTTGACGGTGCCTGTGAGCATGGCGCCGGTGAGCTGCCCGAGCAGCGGGAGCAGCAGGAAGGGGAAGGCGAGGCCGCCGACGAGGGCGCCGACGTAGTCGGCGGCGAACAGGTCGGCCACGGCCCCGCCCGCGTCCTGTCTGCGGATGCGCTGGATGAGGACCATCAGCAGCGGGATCTCCGCGCCGATGAGCACCCCGATGGCGAAGGAGAAGGCGACGAGCGCCGGCCGGGACTCCCCCAGCCACGCGAAACTGGCGTACAGGGCCATCGCCGAGAGCCCGCCGAGGAGCGCGAGCGCCGCTTCGATGGCGCCGAAGCCGAAGGCGGGCCTGCGCCGGAGCCGTTTGGCGAGCAGGGAGCCGACGCCCATGGCGAAGACCATGACGGACAGCACGACCGACGCCTGGGTGACGGAGTCGCCGATGAGGTAGGAGCCGAGGGCGAGCAGCTCCAGTTCGTATACGAGGCCGCAGGCGGCACAGACGAACACGGTGGCCAGGACGAGGAGTCGGCCGGTCCGGGGCCGTACGGGCAGGGCGGCCGGGACGGCCGTCGCGCCCCTCGGCTCCGGAGCCGGGAGTACCCGGCGCGGGACGGAACGGTCGATCATGAAGCGAACCGTACGTCACCGCCCACTCGCACCCGGTCACCCACATGGGTGCAAGTGGCGTACTGATCCAGCCAGTTGGCGTAACCGCACCGCAACCCCCGCGCCCTAACAGTCGAGCCCGCGCCACGACGCTCCCCGCGCTCCGACACGCCGGCGCCACGACACCGCGGCGCCACGGCACCACGGCGGCACGGCACCACGGCGGCACGGCGAGCGCTTACAGCAGCGCGGGCGATTCCACCGACACGACCGCCGTCGCGCCCATCCGCACCCCGACCCGCGTCCGGGTGGCCACCAGTTGACCCTCCTGCGGGTACGCGTGCCAGGTCCGCCACCGCACCTGGCCCTCGTGGCGTTGCGCGAGCATGGCGGTGAAGGCGTGCGGGCTGCCCGGGAAGGTCCCCGCGAGCCCGTTCGGGTGGTCCGCCACCAGGGCGAGCAGTTCCTGCGCCCGCCCCGCGAAGGACCCGCGGGAGAGGGTCTCGACCCGCGCGGCGAACTCGTACTCCCAGTCGCCCACCCGCTTGGCCACCCCGAGCGGCAGCGGCGTGCTGCTGCCGGGCATGCAGGCGACCGTCTCCGAGCAGAGCACGTCACCCTCCTCCAGGAGCACCTGATGGGAGGCCCCGAGGAGGCGCAACTCCACCCTGGCGTTCGCCAGTTCGAGGTTCAGTACGGCCAGGGCGGGCAGCCGCTCCCGACCCAGGGCCCAGGCGAGATCGGCGGCACGCGTGTCGGTGTAGGAGGTCTGGAGGGTCGTGAGCATGAGTCGGCTCCGCAAACGCGCGAGGGAGATGGGCCGGGGCCCGCCAGCGGTAGTCAACGGGTGGGGGGACACCGGCACGGGTCCACAGGAAGTCCAAGAAGGTCCGAGGACTGGTCTACTCAACCGAGGGAATCATGAAAGGCACGGCACTCACAGCGTTTTTACCCAACTTGACGGGGTTTACATCCCCCCGGGGGCTCCACAGTTCACGTGTTCAACGATGCATCGGAAAACGGGAGTGCGCCCGGCGGGAATCGACCCGCCGGACGCCCTCTTCCACGCGGTGCCCGCTGCCCCGTGTCAGCTGGAACCGCCACCGCACCCCCCGCCACCGCCGCACGAGGAAGAGCCCCCGCAGGAGGAGCCGGAGTCGCCGCCTCCCGCCCACCAGCTGCTGCTGCCGCTGCTGCTCCCGTCACCGGACGAGTAGCCGCTGATGAACTGGCGGATCCCCAGGACCACGATGGCCACGAAGACGAGGAAGATGAACCCCATCACGACGAAGAACACGATGCCCGCCTCCTCTCTCTGACGCCCCGGTCTTCCCGGGGGAGCGGGATCCCCGCGTCCCGCGTGCAGTGGGGATGCCCGCAGGCCACCCGGCCCAAAGCACACTTGAGCAAGTCCAGAGGTTGCCCGCAGGATGACGCCCATGAGCGCATCCGTGAGCAGCGACCGCAGCGACCGCCCCTTCCTCAACCGCCGCCTGGCGGCCTTCGGTACGACGATCTTCGCGGAGATGTCGGCCCTGGCCGCCCGCACCGGTTCGATCAACCTGGGCCAGGGCTTCCCCGACACCGACGGCCCGGCGGCGATCGCCGAGGCGGCCTCCCGGGCGGTCCTCACGGGACTCGGCAACCAGTACCCGCCCGGCCCCGGCATCCCGGAGCTGCGCACCGCGATCGCCGCCCACCAGCAGCGCTTCTACGGCCTGTCCTATGACCCCGACACCGAGGTGCTGGTCACGGCGGGCGCCACGGAGGCCATCGCCGCCGCCCTCCTCGCCCTTCTGGAGCCGGGTGACGAGGTCATCGCCCTGGAGCCGTACTACGACTCGTACGCGGCCTGCATCGCGATGGCCGGCGCGGTACGCGTCCCCGTCACCCTGCGCCCGCACGCCGGGGCCTTCGCCCTCGACCTCGACGAGCTGCGCGCCGCCGTCACCCCGCGCACCCGCCTGCTGCTGCTGAACACCCCGCACAACCCGACGGGCACCGTCCTGACCGGCGAGGAGCTGGCCGCGATCGCCGCCCTCGCCGTGGAGCGCGACCTCCTCGTGGTCACGGACGAGGTGTACGAGCACCTGGTCTTCGACGGCGCCCACACCCCGCTGGCCGGCCTGCCGGGCATGCGCGAGCGCACGGTCACCATCTCGTCGGCCGGGAAGACCTTCCCTTTAACCAGTTGGGTGTACTAGTCTCCCAACATGAAACCAGGGGCGGTAACCGGTATGACCACTCACGCGGCGGGCTACGACCGTCAGTCGGCTGAACGCGCTTCGGGAAGCGTAGCCTCACCGGCCACACAGCGTGCAGCGAACAAGGGTGAAGCCGACCGGCGCATTCGTGCCGGCGAAGACGTCGTGTGGATCAACCACTACTCGGAAGCCCCCGGTACCTCAGCCTTCTCGGGAGTCGACCGGCCCGTATGGCGCAAGCTTGTTGAGGACTGCCAGCATGGCAAAATCAACATGATCATCGTGAACTACATTTCGCGCCTCACGCGACAAGACCCCCTTGAGGCAATCCCCGAATTGTCCAACCTGCTGGCTTTGGGAGTAACCATTGTCAGCGTGAACGAAGGCACGTTCACAAAGGGCAACGTCATGGACCTCATTCACTTGATCATGAGGCTTGAGGCTGCACACAACGAGTCGCGCAACAAGTCGATTGCCGTTCGGGACGCTGCCGCACTGGCACGCTCATTGGGTGGACACACCGGACGCGTACCCTACGGGTTTGACACCGAATTCCGCATGGTGCCCAATCCTGCCGACCGGGGCAAGCTCGTCCAAATTCGGGTGCTCGTTCACCGCACCAAAAAGCTCGAATCGGCACCCATGGCCGAACCGGAAGTCGTGCAATGGCTTTGGCGCGAAATCAAAGCCCACATGGACGTTCCCTTTCTCGGAGGCGGAGCCGGATCATTCCACCCTGGTTCAATCAGCGGCCTAGTGGTACGCCTCTACAACGAAGGCATTCCCACAAGGGGCGCCGAAATCGGCAAAAAGAGCGCAGACAGCGACTGGGACGCTTCTGTCGTAAAGCGCATCCTCCGCGACCCGCGAATCGCCGGCTACCGGGCCGTTACCACGTACAAGACAAAGCCGGACGGCAAGCGCGGAGGATTCGACGGATACCGCATCGAGCGGGACCCCGTAACCATGAAACCGCTCCTTCTCGAATGCGGGGCACTCATCCCGCCGGCCGAATGGCATGAGCTGCAAACGTGGCTGGACGGACGGGGGCGCGGAAAGGGCCTCTCACGGGGTCAATCGCTCCTGACCGCAATGGACGTCCTCTACTGCGCCGGCGACCCCGAGAAGCCCGGTTCTGGGGCTGTGATGACCGCACACACCCGAACCGGCAAAGACGCAAAGCTGTCCACGTACCAATGCAAGTGCAAGAAGGGTGTACACACCAGCGGCGGCAGCTGCGCAATCTCGTACCACCTGATCGATAACTACGTTGCCGGCCGCATCTTCGCACTCGTCCAGACAGCGGAAGACGACGAAGACACACTGCGCATCCTGCACGAAGCCACAATGCGCTTCGGGAAGCTCACAGAAGCCCCCGAGACGGCCGGCGAACGGTCCGCACTGGTAGTGGAGCGTGCCGACGCTGCAAGGGCCCTAGAAGAGCTGTACGAGGACCGCGCGGCAGGTGCCTACGCGGGACCCATCGGCCGGAAAGCCTTCCTCAAGGAACAGGGCATTCTCACGTTCCGCATGCAAGGAGCCGAAGAGCGCCTGAGGGACCTTGAGGCAGCGCAAAACCCCGTACTGCCCCTAGGTACGTGGCTCGCATCCCCTGACGGCGATCCGTTGGGTCCTGACTCCTGGTGGGCTAAGGCAGACCTTGCCGACAAGCGGACATTCGTCAAGCTCTTCATTGACCGCATTGAGGTACGCAAGCTGACACCAGGAGAGAACCGGCCCGGTCGCGTGCCCAACACAGCGGGACGAGTCAAGATCACGTGGGCAGAACCGGAAGAGATTGAGGACGAAGAGGAGACCACAGCGGCAGCGTGAGCCGGCACAGCGAAGGGGTCGACCCACACGGGTTGGCCCTTTTTCTGTGACCCAGATCACTTAGTTAGGCTAACTAGTTACCTAGTCGTTACCTAGGGCCGTGGGAATCCCCTCCGCCAACCCTGAGGGTGTGCAGAAATGCAGCTTTGTAAGGTACTTCTGTATTGCTATAGGAATCTCTAAAGGAAAACAGGATCAGCGTACAAAGCTGCATTTCTGCATCCGACCCGCTGACAGCCGCTCAGCCGGCATGAGAAGCCCCTCCGCTCTAGGGAATCCCCTCCGCTCTAGTAATGGTGAGGCGAAGAGGTACCGCGCACCCACTCGCAACGATTGGCGGTCAGAACCGCTTCTGCCTCGCACCCTAGAAGAGCCCCGGCTGAGTCGGGTTGAGCACTAGGGCTTTGCCTCCATAGCTCAGCGGTTAGAGCGTCCGCCTGTCGAGCGGAAAGCCACGGGTTCGAATCCCGTTGGGGGCGCGACTAGTCATCGCCCCGAACACGGACGGAGAGAGGGTTCGAATCCCTCAGCGTCGCCACATACAACCGACTCACCGTGAGTCGGTTAAGGGTAGGGGGGTCTCCCGGGTAGGGGGGTCTCCTGAGGAAAGGGGGTGGGTATGCGCACCCGGTGTCTCGAATGCCGAGCATGGGCTACCCACTCCGGTAGGTGTGCCACCCATCACGCCGATTATGAGGCGCGACGTTCCATCCAGTCGCACAGCAAGAGGCGTGAGGCAATAGCACGTGGTAACAATGCGGCAGCGCGAATGCGTAAGGCTGTGCGTAAGGCTGTGGCTGGTACGTGTGCGAGCTGCCTGCATACGTTCCTTCCTAGCGCTGTAGATATTGACCACATCATTCCGTTGGCGCGTGGTGGTGAGGACGTGGACGGAAACGTTCAGGTTCTTTGTAAGCCTTGCCATAAGGCGAAGACGGCAATGGATTTCGGAAAGCGCCCTTTCTGATAGGGGAATGCGGGCCGAAAGTTCAGAGAATTTCCTCTCAGCGATCCCGGCCCCAGCTCGGAAAACGCGCGCTAGGTGTAAGGCTATTTTTAGCCTAGCGTCACCGGTGCTCACCTGGGGTAACGGTCCGAATGCCCCGCTTTGTCCCGCGCACGTAGGCACCCGCTAAGGGGGATGAACGCTCCGTTAGGGGGTGCCATGGCACACGCTAAGAACCCCGAGTTGCGTACCGGCAATGCCAACTGGGCCGCTGAGGCTGAGGCACCAATCGTGTACGAGGGACGTGCACCGCGCGCCCCCGCTTCTCTGGGCAGTACCGGTCGTGACATTTGGCGGGCAGTCTGGCAAGCCGGCAGTGGCGCCTACTCCCCCGACACCGACCGCAATCTGATTCTTCGGTACGCGGAGTTGTACGACCGTCGCGCAACGCTCCTTGCCGCTGTGGACGCTGAGGGTTTGATGACCATTGGCAGCACCGGTCAGCCTGTCGTACATCCTGCCATGCGCTACGTGGAGTCGACAGAGAAGGAACTTCGGGCGATCGAAACCGTCATCGGGTTTACGCCTGAGGCGCGCATGCGTTTGGGTCTCGTTGCTGCTGAGGCACGCAAGGTTGCTGCCGGCCCCGAAGACTTCTAGCCGACTCACCGTGAGTCGTCTGGGCATGAGAAAGCCCCCGCCATGATGACGGGGGCTGCACTCAGTTTGTGACGGTTAGGTCTGTCTCTTCCGCTGCCGCGCTCTGTTGGATCAGGTTGCGCATGTAGGCGCGCACATCCTCGCGCACTTCCTCTTTCTCGACACCGTATGCACATGCCCAAGCTTCTGGGTCTACGTCGACTGTGTACGTGAGTCGAATCTTCACGCTGCGTCCCTCCGTGGGGTCGATGTGGCAACAACGTACACCCGGGGGTGAGCATGGGCAAGCTTGATCCGCTCATCAGTCGCCACATTCCTACCGACGCCGCGTTCCCCTCCGAGGGTTACCGCGTGGCCAACTGGATTGAGAATTTTTGCTACCTGACCGGGTCGTTCGCCGGTCAACGGTTCAAGCTCCTCACATGGCAGCGTGAACTTTTGGTCGACGCGTACCGGCTGGAACAGGATGCGTTCGGGCAGTGGAAGCGCAAGCATCGTATGGCCGTTGTGTGCATTGCCCGCAAGAACGGGAAGAGCACAATTGCTGCCGCCATCATGCTCTATCACTTGATTGCCGACCGCGCGGATGCACAGCGGCAGGTTATCGCTGCGGCGAATGACCGTAATCAGGCACGAATGGTTTTCGACGCTGCCAAGCAGATGGTTAACGCTTCCCCGAAGCTCAGCGCAGTGTGCGAAGTGCAGCGCGACGTGATCCGCTACAAGGATTCGACCTACCGCGTTGTATCCGCCGATGCGGGCAGACAGCAGGGGCTCAACCCCTCCGCCGTTTCGCTCGATGAGTACGCGTTCAGTAAGAACGCTGATCTCTTCGACGCGCTGACCCTGGGTTCCGCCGCACGTAATCAGCCCATGACGTGGGTTGTGTCGACGGCCGGCCCTGATCCTGACGGCCCGTTCGCTGCGCTGTGCGAAACCGGCGAGCGTGTGAACTCTGGTGAGCTGAACGATCCCACCTTGTTCTACCGGTCTTGGGGTCCGCGCATTGGTGACACGGTTGACCACCTTGACCCCCAAGTTTGGAAGGACTGCAACCCTTCCTTCGAGATTCTGAACGAAGACGACTTCAAAGCCGCGAGTCAGCGAAGCACTGAGGCAAGCTTCCGGATCTACCGCTTGTCGCAGTTCGTGCGCGGAAGCTCTACGTGGCTGCCTCACGGCCTTTGGGACTCCCTTGCAAGGGAAGACACCCTTGAGCCGGGGCAAGGCGTTGTACTGGGCTTTGACGGCTCATGGAAGGGTGACAGCACCGCCCTTGTTGCTTGCCGGATCGAAGACCTACGGGTTTTCGTGATTGGCCATTGGGAAGCACCCGCAGATGACGTGCATTGGCGCGTACCCATGGCGGATGTTCGGGCAGCGCTGAACGAAGCACTGTCGACGTACCGGGTCATGAATCTTGTTGCCGACCCGTACCGGTGGGAAGAGACACTCGACAATCTTGAAGCGGAAGGCTTCCCGGTTGAGTCATTCCCGACCAACTCACTCAAGCGCATGATTCCCGCGACGCAATCCGTGTACGACGCATGCCGTGACGGCCGGCTGACCCATGACGGCAATCCAGCCCTTGCCCGCCACATCGGTAACGCGGTGTTGCGCGAAGACAAGAACGGTGCGCGCGTCACGAAGGAGTACGCCGCATCCCGCCGGAAAATCGACCTTGCCATTGCCATGATTCTGGCCGTTCACGGTGCCGTGATGTGGCGCGAAGACAACGGCGAATACGTCGGCACAGCGATTCTTGCCACGTGGGATGACGACAACGGTACGCACGTCATCGGCGGAGAAGCGGGGATGTTCGCGGACTTGTAATCCAGCCGGCTCACCGTGAGTCGCCTGACGCGATTCACGAAGGGGGCGCTGTGGGCTTTTGGTCTGATCTACTTCGGCGGGGCACGTCCCCTGTCGTTGAGGCACGCGCGTGGGAACCGTACGACCGGACAATCTACGGAACGTCTGCCGCATCGGGTGAGCGGGTTACGCCGAGTGAGGCGCTACAGGTAAGCGCGGTCTTCGGATGTGTTCGGCTTCTCTCCGAGACGATTGCCACGCTGCCGATTGCCGTCTACAGCAACAGGGGCGGTGCACGCCGGCAGGTTGACTCGCCGGATTGGCTTGCCTACCCGAACGCGGAACCGGGCGGTATGGGGCGCATTGACATCCTGTCCCAGACGGTTCTCAGCCTTCTCCTTGAGGGCAACGCGTACCTTGCCGTCCGCTGGTCTGGGCCGAACATCGTTGGCCTTGACGTGCTTGACCCGTCCAAGATCCTGCCGCACATGGTCATGGTTGATGGGCAGCGCCGGAAAGTCTTCGAAGCGTTCGACGTAGACGATGACGGCAATGACGTGCTGCTTGGCTGGTTCACGCCACGGGATGTGCTTCACATTCCCGGGATGATGCTGCCCGGAGACTTTGCCGGCTGCTCACCTATCAGCTACGCGCGTGAGTCCATTGGGCTTGCGCTTGCTGCTCAGAAGTACGGCAGCAAGTTCTTTGCCAACGGCGCCATGCCGGGAGCGATTGTTGAAGTTCCGGGCACGATGTCTGAGGACGGGCTCACTCGCGCACGTGACGCATGGCGGATTGCGAACGCTGGTGTGGACAACTCACATCGTGTGGCGCTTCTGACCGAAGGCGCAAAGTTCAGCAAGGTTGCCATGTCTCCGGACGAAGCGCAGTTCTTGCAGACTCGTCAGTTTCAGGTTCCGGAAATTGCGCGCATCTTTGGCGTGCCTCCGCACCTTATTTCGGACGCGACGAATTCGACGTCTTGGGGTTCCGGTCTCGCTGAACAGAACATCGCGTTCAGCATGTTCTCTCTTCGGCCATGGCTTGAGCGCATTGAGTCCGGATTCAATCGTCTGCTTTTCGCTGAGACTGCCGACCGCAAAAAGTTCGTGAAGTTCAACCTTGACGAAATCAAGCGCGGTGCTCCGAAGGAACGAATGGAGTTGTGGTCACTCGGCTTGCAGAACGGCATCTATTCCATTGACGAAGTGCGCGCTGCCGAAGACTTGCCGCCGCTGCCTGATGGTTTGGGCGAGAGCTACCGCGTTCCGCTCAACCTTGCCCCGGTTGACGAAGAGGCAGCGCCGGAACCTGAGCCCCTAGCCATTGAGCCACCGGCCGAAGAGGTGCCGGACGAAGAGCCGGACGAAGAGCCGGAGACTGAGGGGGGAACGGATGACGGAGACGCGTGAACTTCGCTTCGCTGCCAGTCCGCTTGAAGAGCGCTCATCCGATGATGGGCGCATTTCTATGCGCGGATACGCCTATCGCTTCAACGAGTTGAGCCACGACCTAGGCGGATTCCGGGAACGCGTTGTGGCCGGTGCCGGTGGCCCGTCGCTGCGTCAGAACGACGTTTACGCGACGTTCAATCACGATACGCGCTCACTTCTGGGGCGCACATCTTCGGGCACGCTGCGGGTTGGCGAAGACCGTGAGGGCGGTTGGTACGAAATCGATCTGCCCGATACGACGACCGGCCGTGACGTTGCTGCGCTTCTCAAGCGCGGTGACCTTGCTGGCTCCTCTTTCACGTTCCGGGTGCTTGATGGTGGGCAGCGTCGCGCTGATGACGACGACCCAGAGACCGGCCTTCCGGTGCGAGAGATCACGGCCATGGACGTGATCGAAGTAGGCCCGGTAGTGAACCCCGCCTACCCCACAACTCAGGCTTCGCTTCGGTCTCTGCCGGAATGCCTTACCGCTGAGCCGGCTGCCGATGTGGCGCCGGTATCCCACTTCAACGAGCGTGCGCTGTTTCGTGCGCTCAGCAAGGATGGTGTCTAAATGGACGCTAAGACCCTGAGCGCCAACTTTGAGGCGCGGGAGCGCGCGACTCACGAACTGCGCGCACTGACTGACGAGTTTGCCGGCAAGGAAATGGGCGCTGAGGCGCGCGAGAAGGAGACCAATCTTCTCACCGCGATTGCCGACTATGACGGTCGCATTCGGCGCGGTGTTGATGCCCTTGCCGCGAATGACAATGTCGCTTCGCTGATGAACTCCATTAAGGGTGGCAGCGGCGTGAAGGAGCGGGATGCCGGCCCGTCGCTTGATGATCAGCTCCGTTCCATGAACGTGAACGACTCTCTGTCTTTCGCGCCGGAGAAGCGAACCATTCAGAAGTCCAACAACCCGAACGTTCTGGATCGAACTCTGTTCGGGCAGCTCCTTGAGCAGGCGGTAGAGCGGTCTACCATCATGCGCAACGGCGCAACGATTATGACTACGTCCAGCGGTGAGCCGATCGACTTTACCGTTGTTACCGGTCGCGCGTCGGCTTCCATTGTTGGCGAGAGTGGCGCGATTCCCGAGTCTGAGCCGGCCACGACTCAGGTTTCCGTGGGCGCCTACAAGTACGCGTACGCGTCGACTCTCTCGTCTGAGTTCATTCAGGATAAGGCGCTTGATCTTGTGGCGTTCCTTGTTGGGGACGCGGGTCCGGCCATTGGTGACGGAATGGGCCGGCATTTCCTTACCGGTACCGGTACGGGTCAGCCTAAGGGCATCTTCACTTCTGCCGGAGCGGCTACGGCCACTTTTACCACTACTTCGGCGGATGGCATTGTCGCTGACAAGCTCATTGATTTCTATCATGAGCTTCCGGCTTCCTACCGTCGAGACGCTGCGTATGTTGTGGCTGACAGTGTGGCTGCCCGGATGCGCAAGCTTAAGGACTCCACCGGTCAGTATCTTTGGGCTTCCGGCCTCATTGGTGGAGCGCCTGACACCTTCAACGGCAAGCCGGTTCTTACTGACGATGGCGTGCCTACGAACAAGGTGCTGTTTGGTGACCTGTCGAAGTACCGCGTCCGTCTGGCGGGCCCGCTCCGTGTTGAGCGCAGCGTTGACTACAAGTTCATGAACGATCAGGTTGTCTATCGCTTCATTCAGCGCGCGGACGGTCTCCTTGTTGATGAGCGCGCGGCGAAGGTTCTGACTATCACTGTCGGCACCTGATCCGTCCGCTAGCTAGGGCTCAGTCGACTCACGGTGAGTCGGCTGGGCCCGCCCCTGGGAGGGTTTATGGCGTACGCAACGATTGAGGAGCTACGCGCGCTGGATGGCATGGACGATTCAGTGTTCCCCGATGTGCTGCTGTCTGAGGCAATCGACTTTGCGGTTGAGACTGTTGAGGTTTACTGCGGTCAGACTTGGGACACGGTAGAGAATCCCACTCCGGAAATCATTCGGTGGTGCGTGCGCACGCTTGCGCGTCAGTACGTTCTCGATTCGGTGTCTCGCATTCCTGATCGCGCGCTTCAACTGCAATCGGAGTTTGGCAGCATTCAGCTTGCTCAGGCTGGTGGGTCTTTCCGTCCGACGTCGCTTCCTGAGGTGAACGCAAAGCTGAATCTGTTTCGCGCACGACTTCCGTTCATTTTTATGTAGGGGGTCAGCGTGGCACTCATCTTTGAAACCAAGGTGGCGCTCTTTACGGCGCTCAAGGCTGCCGCGCCTGCCGGCGTGCAGTGCACGTTTGCTGAGACCGGTAAGGCAGACAGGCGTCAGCAGATTTGGCTAGGGGCGACGGTTGATGACGACCTTGCCCCTGTCGGTATGCGCGCCGGAGCGAAGCCAACCAACGTCACCGGGTACGTGGACGTCAACGCGGTTGTGATCTCCCCCGGCAATCCGGTGGACGCTGAACGGGCCGTGTACGCGCTGCGGGATGTTATCAGCGGGGCAGTGACCGGGCTTGACGTACGGGCCGTTACGGGCCTTCTGGACGTGCGCCCAGAGTCAGCCACGGTTGAGACATCAGAGACGACTGACGGCGCGTTCAGCGCCCTCACAATGCGCGTCCGCGTTCGTGGTCGCGTCTATCAGTAGAAGGGGGCGCAAGCATGGCGCTTGACGCAAGTATTGGTATCGGCCGCGAGACTACGTACGGCACTCTGTCTGCCGATGTTGAGGGGTACGAGGGTCAGGCGGACAGTTGGAAGACTGAGCGTGAGTTCATCGAATCGGTCGGCTTTCGCGCTGGAATGCAGACGGCACGCGCTGACCGCCGGCGCATCGTCAATATGGGTGGCGAAGGTGAACTGAGCGTTGATGTTCTGGACGCTGGGGCCGGCTCTCTGTTTGCGTCGGCATTCGACAAGGAGACGGTAACCACAGCGACCGGTTTCCGAACCCACGTGTTCGAAACGTCGGCAACGTCGGCAGCCCCGTCATTCTCCGCGCAGATGGTGCGCCCTACGGTTGACGGTACCCGCGTGGCGTACAAGCACGTTGGGTGTGTCGCTACCGAGTGGAGCCTGACCGCCGAAGTTGAGAACGCGGTGAACCTGTCTGTCACGTTTGACTTTCAGGACGTCAGCCACACCAGCGATCCGGGGCAGATTGTCGCGCCGGAATACCCGGTTGAGGCGTATGCCTACGACTGGACGCGTACGAGCATGACGCTCAAGCGTGGCGGGGTTACTGTCCCGCTGGATGTGACGAAGCTTGAGCTTACCGGCGATCTTGGCATGAAGGTTGACCGGCGTTTTCTGCGCGCGAATCAGCTTAAGAAGAAGCCGGTACGCAACGCGATTCCCACCTATGAGGGCACCCTTGAGGGTGAGTTCAGCGCTGATTCGCTGGGCCTGTACGACGCTTTTGTTGCCGGTCAGACGTGCTCGCTCACCGTCGATTTTGTCGGCGTGGTTCCTGGTACGTCCCTCAAGGTGGAATGCCCGGCAATCCAGTTCACCGGCGAGTCTCCTGAGGCTGCCACTGATGAACTGACGACGCATAACCTCCCGTTCCGTGTGCTTGATCCGGGGGACGGTACGCCGGCCATCAAGGTCACGTACAAGGAGGATGATCCGGCCTAAGGGGGCGGCGTAGTGGCTCAGAATTCCGCGTACACAATTCAGGTCGAAGGACTTCGGGAGTTTCAGCGGAACGTCCGGGCGCTACGTAGACGCGAACTGAACAACGCGGTACGCGCTGCGAATAAGGCATCAGCCGAAGTGCTCATGCCTCAGGCGATCAAGGAATCCCCGGACGGTAAGCGGGATGCGAAATCGTCCAAGGTTTACCGTCCGGGGAAGCTCGATAAGAGCATCAAGGTTCAGGCTTCCGCGAAGTCAGCAGTAATCAAGGCCGGTAGCGCGTCGCGTGTTCCCTACGCTGCCGCCATTCACTTCGGGTACCGCAAGCGGAACATTAACCCGAATCGTTTCCTTTTCCGCGCCATGGCTCGCAAGAGTGACGTTGTGGCAGCGACATACGAACGCCGTATTGCCGGTGTCGTCCGTGACCATTTGGAGAGTGCCCCGTGACCGCTGTACCGAGTGACGTTCTTTCCCTGTCTATTGACTCGCTGACCCTCAATGAGATTGAGGCTATTGAGGACATCATTGACGGGCCTCTTGACGGTCTGGCAAAGCCGGGGGCTAAGAAGGCAAAGCTCCTTAAGGCCATGGCGTACGTGATCAAGCGGCGGGATAACCCCGAGTTCACGATTGAGGATGCGGGCAATCTTCGCATTGAGCTTAAGGCAGCAACGGCAAACCCTCTCGCGACCAACGCGTAATTACGTGCGCGCGTCTCGTTGGCCACTTTCGGGGCATGACGTGGCGTGATGTGCGGTCCCTTGAATTGCGGGATTTCAACGCGTTGGTTGACCAAATGATTTCGGATCTTGAGGCACAAGAGGCTGAGCAGAAGCGCGCTGGTTCTGGGCGAAGGGTGGGCCGACCGGCCGGCAATGGGGAGCGTCGTACTCCCGTAATGACGTAGGGGGTACGCCGTGGCTGAGCCAATTAAGATCACGCTTCTCGGGGATGCGGATCAGCTCTCCCAGACGCTGGATGAGGCGGGGCAGGAGATCAGCCGGTTCGGGGAGATAGCCAAGGGGCTTGCTCTTGCAGCCGGCGGAGCGATAGCCGTTGGTATTGGGGCCGGCCTTGCGGAAGCTATCAACCAGGGTGCACAGACGGATGTGTTGGCCGCTCAGTTGGGCGCGTCGCCGGAAGAGGCAAAGAAACTGGGCAAGGCTGCCGGTCAGGTTTACTCGTCCGGTTACGGCGAGAGTATCGAAGAGGCCAACGCAGCACTTAAGAGCCTTTGGCAACAGGGTCTTGTTCCCGCCGGTGCTACTGCCGACGAAATGTCGAAGATCAGCAAGCAGGCACTTTCGGTGTCTACGGTTCTGGGCGAGGAAGTTGGGCCGACCGCGAATGCTGTTGGTCAGATGCTGAAAACCGGAATGGCGAAGAACGCGCAAGAGGCATTCGACATTCTCGTTGTAGGTGCACAGAACGGCGCCAACAAGTCAGAAGACTTGCTTGACACGTTCAACGAGTATTCGACGCAGTTCCGAAAGCTTGGCCTTGATGGGCAGACGGCAATGGGTCTGATTCAGCAGGGTCTACAGGGTGGCGCGCGTGACGCTGACATTGTCGCTGACACCTTCAAGGAATTCAGCATTCGCGCCATT
The DNA here is from genome assembly GCF_042731135.1 of Streptomyces sp. NPDC059874. Classification (NCBI taxonomy): domain Bacteria; kingdom Bacillati; phylum Actinomycetota; class Actinomycetes; order Kitasatosporales; family Streptomycetaceae; genus Streptomyces; species Streptomyces sp. NPDC059874. The sequence goes on along the minus strand of NZ_JBHWJY010000011.1, from coordinate 57,713 downwards.
GATGGCAGCAAGACAACCGTGGACGGCTTTAAGGCAATTGGTCTGAGCGCCGATGACATGGCGGACAAGATTGCCAAGGGCGGCCCATCAGCAGAACAGGCACTCGGTCTGACGCTGGACAAGCTGCGCGCCATCAAGGATCCGGCGGAGCGCTCTGCCGCTGCCGTCAACCTGTTTGGCACTCAGGCAGAAGACATGGGTGACGCGCTCTACGCGCTGGACGTCGACACTGCGGTTGAGGGGCTAGGCAAGGTGGACGGGGCCGCTAAAGCAGCCGGCGACACCATGCACGATAACGCTTCAACGAAGCTCAAGGAGTTCACGCGTGGCCTGACTCAGGGCGTCGTCGAATTTCTGGGCAGCAAGGTTGTTCCGGCACTCGACACGCTGAACGACAAGCTTTCGTGGATTGGTCGACGGTTTGATGAGGTCGCCGCGTTCGTGGTTCGCTTCCAAACCCCGCTTACCGTTCTTGGTTCCATCATTGGCGTGATTCTTCTGCCGGCAATGGTCGCGTGGGGTGTTACTGCCACAACGTCGGCAATCGCCAACGTCACGGCATGGATCACGTCCACCACTACAGCAACAACGAGTGCAGCAAGTCAGGTGCTCTCGCATTGGGCTGTTGTTGGCGGATGGCTCAAGGCTGCCGGGCAAGCTGTTGTTTCAGCGGCGACGATCGTTGGCGGTTGGATCATGATGGGTGCGCAAGCGATGTTGCAGGCTGCACGCATGGCCGCTGCATGGCTTATCGCAATGGGTCCGATTGCGTTGCTGATCGCTGCGATTGTCGGTCTCGCCTACATCATTTACGACAATTGGGAAAAGATCAAAGCGTGGACCCTTGCCGCATTCAATTGGGTGTGGGAAGCCGTCAAGGCCGTGTTTGGGTTCCTGGTTGATCTGTTCCTGAATTTCACGGGCCCCGGCTTGATTATCAAGCATTGGGACACCATCGTGAGCGCCACACGAACGGCATTCGATTGGGTGCGCAATCTCGCGAAGACCGCGCTTGATCAAGTGGTCGGTTTCATAACGGGACTTCCGGGGCGCCTTCTGTCGGCAGCTAGCTCCTTGCTGAATGTTGGCCGGAGCATCGGCGGGTACGTCATTGACGGAATCTCAAATGGCCTTTCCAAGCTGAGCGGCTTTGCCTCTTCGCTTGCTGACGCCGTATCGGGAGCGACGAAGAGCGCCATTAACAGTGTGGTCGATCTTCTCAACTGGGCAATTCCGAACTCGCTCGGAATGGGTCCCCTGTCGATTGACATTCCCGACAACCCGATTCCGCGCATCCGCGCAATGGGTGGCTCTGCCGCTGGTCTCACCCTCCTTGGTGAGCGCGGCCCCGAGTGGGTCAACCTGCCGAAGGGGTCAACGGTCATCCCGAATCACGCCACCGTAGCCGGCGGGGGGATCGTGGTTAACGTCCAGTCGAACGCTGATCCGTTCGCCATTGGGCGCGAAGTTGCTTGGGCGCTCCGTACGTCGCCCATGTAGTCAGCCGACTCACGGTGAGTCGGTTAGAGGGGGGTTGAAATGGCGGAGTTGGCTGACTGGACTTGCTCATTCAATGGGTTGGTCATGGGGGAACCTGACTCCGCCATTTCGATTGTTGCTGTGGACGGGCTACTGACGCTGCCCGATGTTCGGTCTTCGGATCTGACACTTGTGCAGCGTCACGGCCTTTACGCGGGTGACGACTACATGAACGGCCGTACTGTGACGCTGACCCTTGAGGTTTACGGCTCCTCGCGTGAGGAGTTCACGGCGGCCCTGAACGCCGTTCAGGCAGCCTTTCTGCCGGCTGAGGCTGAGAAGCCTTTGACGTTCCGGTTTCCGGGCGCTACAGCGGACCGTACGGCCTTCGTGATGGTGCGCCCCCGAAAGCGTAGTGCGCCCCTTGATCTCAATTTCGCGAACATGGTTTGCAACGTGATGGTTGAGTTGTACGCAACTTCGCCGTACATGGAAGCTGACGACCTGACTACGCTGCCAACGCTTGCGTCGCCATTTTCGGGCACCAGCCCCAAGCTGAACTTTGCCGTTGACTCAAACGTGCCGGTGCTGCCGCTCATCACGATTTCCAACGTGAAGAACGTGAGGCTGACGGACGAGATTACCGGCCAATACTTCGGAGTGGTCTACACGGGCCCCACGGTCATTATCGATTCGGTGAAGCAAGAGGTTCTGTCCGCTCCGGGTGAAGGCATGCCGGGTGCGATTACTCCCGGGTCTACGTGGCCGGAGTGGGGCTTTGGTGCTCACCGGCTAGCGCTCTACAGCGAAACCACAACCGCCCCATCTACGGCACTGATCGAATTCCGAGACAGGTGGGTCTGATGAGCGCTGCACGATATCGAGTGATTCAGATCAGCGCGCGTGACGGCGCATTCGTGCGTGAGTTGCCGGTTACTGGAATCGTCTACGCGGAAACGCTGAACGGGGACGGTTCCGCTTCTGTCGGCATTCCCCTCACCTGCCCAGAAGCCGACCCAGAAAGCCTGATACCCGGGATTTCCGGGCTGATCATTGAGCGTAACGGGGTTCCCGCATGGGGCGGGATCGTGTGGACGATGGCCGCTGATCTTGCTGCGGGAACTCTCACGCTGAACGCTGCGGGGTTCCACTCGTACTACAAGGGGCGGGTGCTGCATGACGGGTACACGCGCCGTGGCGATCAGACTGCCCTGATCAAGGATTGGATCAACGCGTGTAACGCTGACAACGGCGTTGGGACGGACGTCAGCGCGCTCGCCAATACCGGTCGGGAACGGTTCCGTACGTGGACTCAGTTCGAGCTTAAGAACGTCGCTGAGGCGATACAGGAGCTTGCCGAAGACGATGGCGGGTTCAACTTCCGGTACGTGCCGTATACCGGTGGCGGGTTTCACGGGCACCGACTTGTCATGTCTCCGCGTGGCGGAGCGGTAATCCCCTCCGCTCTAGTACATGGGACGAACTGTGATGTGACTCAGGTCAGCTACGACAGTGCGTCTATGGCTACGCGGGCTTATGCGGTCGGTGCAGACAACGGCAACGGCACAAAGCTTGTCGGGATCACGGACAACCTTGATCTTGCAACCCGCATGGCTACCAAGCATGTCGTTGCGTCGTTCAGCGACGTGAAGCACACAGAGACGCTTCTCAACAAGTCGGCAGCCATCATCAGCGCCGGCCGTGAGCCGGTGGCCATTCCCGCTCTGACCCTGTACCCGAACGTCTTTGATCCGACCACCTTCATACCGGGGGACAGTGGCCCCGTTCAGGTGGACTGCGGCTATGTGGCGTTGCTGGATGACTTCGTGATCACGGAGCGGCGGACGAGCGTGGACGCGAATGGCACGGAGATTACGACGCTCGCTCTAGCCAATAAGGAGCTGTTCACTAGTGCCGACTAACGCCAATGCGCTACAGCCTTCGCTTGTAAATGAGCTGAACGAACTGAAGCGTCGCCTCTCTGCTGTGGAGCGCAAGCCTGACGTTCTCGCGAAGTTCGACCGGTACCCAACTACGGAGTGGGCAGCGATCGAACGCGGGAGAGTTGCCGGCAACTTCTGGTCGTCGTGCGGTATCGCCAACGTGACCGGGCTTGTGTACGACCGAATTGAGTGCAAGTTCATTACCGACCGTTTCATCGTGGACAGGTCGGAGGGTGAACTTCGGCTCGCTGCGTTCCGGCACTTCGGAACCGGTCAGAAGGAATGCGTGAGCGCGTCCCGCTCATTCGTAATTCACGGTGCAGCTACCGCGATTGTCGGCAAGGGCATTCTCCGTTGGGTTCACGGAATCCCCTTTGGTTGGGATTACGAGGATGGCACGTCCACGTACACGATTGAGCTACAGCACCGGTACGTGACGGACCAGACCCCCGACGTTCCGGCGGTGTCTCAGATGTTCGGTTTCGTGAAGATGTCAGATCAGGCTGCCGATTGGCCGGAAGCGCTGATGACTGACGGAAATGGCAATTGGGTGCCGGCGCTCAAACCGGATGCTGGCAACGGTGTTCCTGCGTCGGGATGGGCTGATATAGCCGACCGCGATAACGCGTGGAACGGTGCATACGGCGTCAGCAATATGCACTACTGCGTTGGCCTGCCGGAGGAGCGAATTCCCGAAGCGACTCCCGACGGTTGGGCTTATTACAGCGGCGGAACCTCTGAATGGGGCGACGCTGGAAACATCAATGACCCGGTTATCGGATAGGGGGTACAGCAATGGAACTCCCTAACCTTGTGGGCATTGCTGAAATTGCCGGCGGCACGGTCGTCTTTCTCATGCTGGTTTACCGGCAGGTTAAGACTGGGGCGCGCGACGCGTGGCGTGAAGAGGCTGAGGCTCAGACTGCGAAGGCTGACCGGCTTTCACTGGACGTTGAAACCCTTGTGCGGGAAGTGCGCGCCCTGCGGGATGAGAACGCGGGCCTTCGCAAGGAAGTTGCCGAACTGCGCGCTGAGAATCGTGAGTTGCGTGAGCACATTGACCGGCTGATTGGGGGGAACGCGTGAGCACACCACTGCCGGTAGACATTCCTACGGTGCGGGTGACTGGCCAGTACCGCGCGCCGAATGGCCGCGCTCTGAGCGGGTCGGTGACCTTTTCTGGGCCGAGTCTGCTGACGTTCGCTGAGTCAAACCTTTTCATCGCAAGCCCGGTTGTTTCAAAGCTTGACTTGGTTGGCCGAATTTCTGACGATGCCGGTAATCCGTGGGTTGATCTTCCGGCCACGGACAGCCCGAACATGAATCCGGCAGACTGGTCATATGTGGTAAAGGAGAACCTGACTGGGGTTTCCGGTGTGCGTACGTACGCACTTCTGCTGCCGGCCGGTACGGGCCCGATTGACCTTGCTGACGTGGCGCCGGCTGACCCTTCTACGCCAACGTACGTTCCGGTTCCGGGGCCTCCGGGGCTAGTGACGTCGGTCAACGGCATCAGCATTCCGCACATTGTCCTCAGCGCTTCCGATGTGGGCGCCCTTTCGCGCTACACGGGCAGTCCGCGCGTGGACGTGTCGCAAGGGTCGGTTGATCTCTTCTACGAGAAGACCCTTACGCATGTGACCGTTGCGCAGTCTACGGCTGTTGACTACGTGAACGGCGTTGTGTACGTGGCTCAGCTAATGGGTGACGCGTACCAACTCCCGGATGAGCCTGCCCCGCTTTCGGCCGCTGAGCGTGACGAGCGTGGCGATATCTGCATCAATCAGCTCAGTCTTACCGGGACGCTTCTCGGCGCAATGCACGTTCGTGGCGCCGGCCATGGAACCAGCGTTGGCGTTGAGTACGGCCGTGATGGGCTTGTGTGGCTTTGGATTGACCGGGATGCAAGCAGTAGCGGTTTTGCGCGCTCTCTGTCGCGTATCCAGTTTGCTGCGGGCACGATTGTTGAGAGCGATTCGACAACTTCGTATGCGCCGTACACGGGCATGCATGGTGTGAGCTGTTTCATTGACAGCTACAACCGGCGTATTGCCGTTCGGTACACGTACCCTGATCCGTCTGATACGGGGCGCCGTTTCGAAATCTACGATCTTGATGATGCTGTGGCACAGCGTTGGGTGCCTCTGGGTTCGTTCCTTCAAGATGCGAATGCCAGTCCCCCGACTCTTCCGGGGCCGGCGGTCGGTGTTTTTCAGGGCCATACCATCTTCGGCAATTTCGTCTACACGGCGGATGGCAGCCCCAACACCGATAACGCGTACATAACCGTAATCAACTGGACTACGGGCAAGCAGGTGCAGCGTGTAAAGGTGACGTCGCATTACGGCCTCACCTATCGGGAACCTGAGGGTATGGCCATTCACATACCGAAGCTTGGTTCGCCGCACCGGTTCCAGCTCCTTTACGGTTTTGCGAGTGGCAGTAGCGGCGCGCGCAAGTACACGTTGGCGGCAATTGACGCTGATTCCCCGCCTCCGCGTATCGGCGTGAATTTGAACGCCGGCGAAACTCCGCAAGCAAACGTGGACGTGGTCGCCACAAGCGGTATTCCGGGTGTTTCGGTACGTGGCAGCGGCGGTGCACATATTTCGCAGTGGACCAACTCGGGGGCGGGCACTCCGGCCACGTGGGTTAGTTCCGGCGGGCACCTTGCCACGATCAAGAACGGGTACTTCGCCGGCGACGCGATCCAAGTCAACTCGCTCGCTACCGACGTTGGCGGCGGCAAGGGTGTTGTGGGTATCACGAACGCGACCACGGTCCCTACCGCGCACCCGAGTGCAGGCGTGATCCTGTACGCCACCGGGGGCGCTGCACGTGTGCGAGGTAACGGCCTTGCTGTGGTGGACAGTTCGGGGCTTGAAACGGAACTGACAGCCAGTCCGCTGCCGTCACCCGCTGATCACGGTTTCTTGGCATGGTCGATTGATCCGGCCACATCCAACGCGGGTACTGCGCCGGCAAGCGGCGTGATGCAGCTTGTACGCGTTCGGCTCCGCTCTCCTCGCACCGTGTCGTCCGTAGTGCTGTTCGTTAACACTGCGGGTGCCGGCTTGACGGCCGGTCAGAGTCTCGTAGGTCTCTACAACATGAGCGGTACGCGTTTGGCGATCAGCGCTGACCAGTCTGCCGCGTGGGCTACGAACGACGAGAAGACAGTCTCGTTCACGTCGCCGGTAACCAACCTTGCCGCCGGCAACTATTGGGTGGCGATCCTGTCGAACGGTACGACTCCCCCCGCGTTCACTCGTGCGTCCGCTCAGGGCGGCAACATGGGCATTCCCCTTGCTGAAACCCGCTTTGGCCTTTACAGCACTGGGCTGACGACGCTGCCCGGAACGATTACGCCGGCGTCGGTAACGCGGTCGGGTGTGGCGTACGCGGTCGGTCTTAAGTAGTGGCTAGGCGACTCACCGTGAGTCGCCTAGCTTCCCCCTTGAAAGGAGTATGCATGTCCACTGTTGAGCGCGTGCTGAGCATCGCGAAGGCAGAAGAGGGATACCGAGAGGGGTATTCCAACGGGAGTTGGAACAACAAGCAAAAGTACTCGCCGGCGGTACCGGGCCTTGAGTGGTCCGATTGGCAGGCATGGTGCGCGACGTTCGTTTCATGGGTTGCGATGACCGCTGAGGTTTCCGCGCTGTTCCCGCGCACTGCGTCGTGTTACACGGGCGTCCAGTGGTTTAAGCGGAAGGGCCGATTCTCGGAGTATCCGGCCGTTGGCGCTCAGGTCTTTTTCGGTTCCGGTGGCGGCACTCACACCGGTCTCGTGTACGCGTATGACGCTGACTACATCTACACGGTGGAAGGAAATACGAACGACCGGGGTAGCGCCCAGGGTAACGGGGTCTATCTCCAGAAGCGCGAGCGTCGGGATGCCTACGTGTACGGCTACGGCTACCCCGAATTCCCCGAGGGCATTGTGTCGGCTGACCCCGCATGGGCCGGCCAGAAGCCGGCTGAGCCCGCACCTGCCCCTGTCTCGTACGTGCCCTTCCCGGGTGCCGGCTGGTTCACGAAGGGCCGTAAGTCGCCGGTTGTACTGGCCATGCGGAAGCGCCTCATTGCGGTCGGCTGCAACCGGTACAAGTCGAGTGCCGACCCTGACGTGATCGGTTCGGGTGACGTCGCGTCGTACGAAGCGTGGCAGCGGAAGTGCGGTTACACGGGGTCGGCTGCAACCTGGCCTCCCGGCAAGACCACGTGGGACGCGCTCAAGGTCCCGAAGTAAACAACAACGAAAGGCAGGTTCCATCATGGGTGACCACAGCAAGCCCGGTGTCTGGTCGGTAGTCGAGTGGGCGCGAACCCACAAGAAGACCGTTGTAGCCGTTGCTGCGGGTGTTGTAGCCATCGTCACGGCCATACGGCCTGACTTCCCCGGAGCGGCGGTCATGGGCGCGCTGAGCATGCTTCTGGGGCTGTAGGAATCCCCTCCGCTCCCTTCTAGGCAACACCACCTAGAAGGGGGCACCCGTGGCCTACTACAAGCACGTAGGGCTGATCGGCAAGGCACGGAGCGGTAAGGACACTGTGGCAAAGCGGTTGGGCGAACGGTGGGCTTATACCCGCGTCGCGTTCGCTGACCCGCTCAAGGAAATGGCACTCGACCTTGACCCGCTGATTCCGACCACACCCGGAATTTGGGTACGGCTTTCCACCCTCGTGCGTGACACGGGTTGGGAGTACGCGAAGGACACGTACCCGGAAGTACGTCGCCTGCTACAGCGCATGGGTCAGACTGTTCGCCGGCAGGATGCGGGGTTTTGGATCGATGCAGCGCTGAGCAAGGTCGACGTTGCCGACTCGTGGAACCTACCGGTAGTCGTCACGGACGTACGGTACGAGAACGAAGCTCAGGCGCTACTCAACCGGGGCTTCGCGCTCATCCGCGTTGTACGGCCTGACGCCGGCCTCACAGACGGCAACGAGGGACACGAGAGCGAGATAGCCCTTGAGTCGTACGCCACTGCGCTGACCATTGGGAACACCGGCAGCCTTGCCGACCTGAACAACATCGTTGACCACCTGCTACTCCCCCGACGATGAACACAGCCCCTCACTGGCCTCACAGCCGGTGGGGGGTTTTCTTGTTTTTGCTTCGCAAGAGGCGACTCACGGTGAGTCGCCTGTGCTACGGTTGTGCCAACAACAACGGCGACACCGAAGGGGCGGGAACATGCTCAAGCGCGCAAAGGACGTCACCTACACGAACCTCCTCGTAATGGAAGAGGGGCTGTACGCGGTTCGCACCGTGGCTACCGACATGATGAGCGGAACCACTCGGGTCAGTGGTGACGGCTTCTCGATAATGTTCCGGTGGGATGAGCCGGTCGAGACCCTCAACGACTCGCTCGACAGTTAGCAGGATGGGGCCCCGCTTAGGTGGGGCCCTTTTCAGCCGACTCACCGTGAGTCGCTAGACAAACCAAAGATCAGCACGCTAGGCTCAGCACCGTAAGAACGGGCGGGCAGCGAAAGGGGCGGGGCAATGAACGAGAAGATCAACGTTGTGAGCGTACGCGGCGGCAAGGTTCACACGGCTACGCCGGACCACGGTGACCACCCGTTCCCGCTGTGCCGTACGGGGGACATGACGAATAGCGGAACGAAGTACCGCACCACTGCCGCCCCCGTTGATTGCAAAACTTGCGGCAGGTATATCGCGCTGCGAGAAGAACGTGAAGCGGCAGAAATGCAGCCGACTCACGGTGAGTCATCTGACGCTCCGTCTGATATGATGCCCGAAACCGACACGAAGGAGACGCCGACCATGGACGCTAAGAAGACCGCTCCCGCCGCTCCCGCCCCCGCAAAGCCGGACACCGATCAGCTCATCAGCGACGTGCACGATGTCATTGACCGCATCAAGGTCATGGCACACCAGGGCCCCAGCACCGCAAACGCCATCACGGAACTCACAGAAGAGGCTGACGCGCTGATCCGTCAGCTTCCGGCGGACAAGCGCGTCTCCCTCCGTGCGGACGTCAAGGCTGCCGGCGAACTCCCGTCTGGCGACACTGCCCCCGCTCCGGTGTCCGGCACGGTCGTTGTCCGTGAAGCCGAAGACTTCAATGAGATTGAAGGCGTGCCGGATCTTGTGGCGGAAGCCAAGGAAAAGTTCACGGCCGGTATCGCACTGGGAGTCAAGACCGCTGGTGTAGCCGAAGAGGTCGCTTCGGTCATCATCAACATGCGTTCGAAGATCACAAACCCTGACACGGGTCTGCCTGACCTTCTGAGCGACCGGAAGACCACGAAGAACGCGGCGGCCGAAATCTACAACGCCGTACGCAAGGGCGTTGACGACGACGACATGCGCGCCGTTGCCGCCTACGACAGTGTGGCCCGGTCGGTCCGTAACAAGATGACTGACGTCTTCGTGGACTGGGTTCGTGCCATGGACACTCCGGAGTCGTACGACGCCTTCAAGGAGCTGTTCCCCGCTGCCGCCGAAATGGTCGAGAAGTCGGCTGAAACGGCTACGGCCATGGCCAACGATCCGGACGTGGCGGAAGAGGACGTTCCGACCCCCCTGTCTCCCTCTGAGGCGCTCCACAAGCTGTACGCGTCGAAGGGCGTGAAGCTGCCGGAGCGTGGCCGTACGGAGATTGAGCGGGAGCGCAAGCAGATTGCCGCGCTGAACAAGGCACGCCTTGAACTGGCAGCGGCAACGGAAGCGGCGGAAGAAGCCACTGACGCCGAGAAGAAGAAGGAGCTTGAGGCGGAAGCCGAGAAGGCTGCCGCTCAGGTGAAGACGGTTGAGGCGAAGCTTCCCGAGAAGGTCCTGAAGGAGCTGCCGGCGCCGGTCGTGAAGACGAAGGGTGACCGCCTCAAGGAGAAGGTAACGAAGAGCCGGGACTTCCTCAGCGCTGCCACGGATGAGGCCGCGTTCAAGAAGTTGGAGGCGGACGAGAAGACTGCCCTTCTCGCGCAGCTTGAGGCACTGTCCGGCTTCATCGCGACTCAGGTTGCAGCCCTCAAGGCCAAGTAACCGTCCGGTCACACACAGTGAGCCCCGCCCTTTCCAGCAAGGGGCGGGGCTCTTCTCGTAAGGGAGTGCAGGAATGATCTACTGCCCGAACTGCAAGAGCACGCACGAGATTGACGACACTGACCAACACTCCTCGCTGTGTCAGGCGTGTGGCAGCGACGGACACGCCATGTGTCAGCACCGTGAAGCCGAAGCGGCTATGACGCGGTCCCCCTATGACGAGTCGGCTCTTCGGCTTATGGACAGCATCAGCGCGCGCCGTGCCCGCCGGTCTCAGGAAGGGGCGTAAGCCATGACTGACCAGTGGTGGATGCGCGTGGAAACCGCCGGCAACCGAAGCGAGTCTCACGCGGCGGAGAAGCCGGCTACGGTCACGCTGTGCGGGCAGTCTGTGACCTTCCCGTTGGGTGGCAACGACATGCCGACGTGTGAGGAGTGCGCGTACGCCGTAGTACAGGGTTCGATCAAGCGGGACTTCGCTCAGGTGGACACCGGCGCGGCTGCAAGCGCTCCGGAGCCGTCTGTTCTGTTCGGCTACTGCAAGACCAGCGGAGACGCGTACACGCACTCGATCAGCGGCGGGCAGGTGGTGTGTGAGGTCCCCATCACTGAGGTAACAGACGGGCCGCCTAACTGCCCTGACTGCTGGTACATCCTGCGCGACCGCAATGAATGAGCCGTAACCCCTAGGTGCCCGTCTAAGCGCCTCACAGCCCCGTTGGGTCTCCATGTACCGGCGGGGCTGTGCCATGCCCGCAGACGGCCGTACAGCGGCTAGTGCAGTAGTGCAGGTTTGTAAGCCTCTTCTGTATTGCTATAGGAAACCCTAAGAGAAAACAGAGTCAGCGTACAAAGCTGCACTTCTGCATTGCCCCGGTGGGAAGCCCCTCCGCGCTAGTAGACGTGAACCACTTACTAGCCGGAGGGGAAACCCACCATGCCCAAGATTCGCACCATCTATCGCGGCGGTAGCCGCTTCTACCTGCATCCCGAAATTCGGGACCTTGCGCACCCTGGGGTGACCAGCATTATCGGGATGCTCCCCAAGCAGAATTTCCTTAGCCCTTGGAATGCCCGCATGACCGCTGAACTTGCCGTCGACTCAATCGACTTCATTTCCAGCATGGCGGAGCGGGACCGTGAGGGCGCTGTTCAGTATCTCAAGGGCGCTGCCCGCCGGTACACGAAGATCCGCGCCGATATCGGCAGCGAGGCTCACGACATTTTTGAGCGCCTGATTCGCGGCGAAGAGGTCTACAGTGTGCGCGCTGACCTTGCGCCGTATCTGCGACACTTCCGTGAGTTCATGGAGGCCGTGAACCCCGAGCTTGTGCGCGCTGAGGATGTGGCTTGGTCCGACACGTACGGGTACGCCGGCAGTTTTGACGTGATTCTGTACGTGTGGCTTGACGAGAAGGGCAACCCGACCCCGGATCGTTCCGGTACCCGATATCTCGTGATGGCTGACTGGAAGACCAGCAAGGCCACGTACCCGGACGTTGCTCTACAGCTTGCCGCCTATCAGCGCGCCGATTTCATCATTGACCCTGAGGGTAAGCGTGAGCCCATGCCGGAGTTTGATGGCGCGTTCGTACTGCACATCACGGATGAGACTTGGTCTTTCAAGCCGGTCGTCACGGACGACGACGTGTTTGAGGAGTTCCTTCGTCTGCGCGGGACGTTCGATTGGGATCGTGACCTTTCGCGGCGTGTGATCGGTAAGCCCATTGCGAAGGCTGCCGGCGGCAAGATTGTTACCGGTACTCAGCGAAGGGCTTGACATGCGCGCGTACCACAAGCGGACACAGCAGCCCTTCTGCCTGTACCTGACATTGGACGAAACGGCACAGCTCCTTGAAGAGTTGGAGTGCCTCAACCTTCCGCAGTACGAAATGCTTGAGCGCGTGCACGTGGCGCTGAATCGCGTGTTTACGGCTCACGAAGAGCGGATGTGACTGTGGCCAACTGTCTCTGTAATCCCTACCGTTCCGGGCTGTGCCCCAACTGCGGTAAGTAGTACCCAACCCCCGACTACCTCACCTGAGGCGGTCGGGGGTTTTTGCATGCCCGTAGGGCGGGAATCCCCTCCGCTCTAGCCCCAGTGAGACACAACGGAGCGGACGGGAAGCTGGCCCCACGTGGCAGCGAGAAGAAGGCTTCGGCCGGATGAGACATGCCACGCGAAGCGCCCTTCCCGTTCGCTCCTCCTATTCCTGGGGAGTACGCATGGCGCTTGACATTTGGGTGACTGATCCGGAGAACAAGCCGGAACCGCGAGTTACCTATTCCGACGACACCGTTGGCCGGCTGCACTCCGGCTACATGGACGAGACCAACCCGAAGAAGCCTCAGCCGGTGGCGCTGACCGAGTGGCGTTTCTCGACTGGCGAACGGACCGTTGGCGACGCTGTGGCGCAGCTTTTCGGCGGTACTCCGGTGGAGAACGAAGAGAGCACGTCCGAGAACTTCATTGACGTTTTCACGAACGCTACGAAGATTCCCGTGATTATCGATCCGGACGGGATCGAGTCGGATATGAAGCAGTGGATTAACGGCAAGCTTGTGCATCACTGCACCGGCGCCCGTTTCCTGTCGCACCCGGACGAAGACAACATTGGTACGCCGTGCGGTTGCCCCGCGCTTTTTGCTGAGCGTAAGCAGCGCGCGAAGGATTACATGGGGCCGAACCCTTCTATCACGGTGACGTTCTCCCTTGCCGATGATCCGGAACTTGGGCTCTTCAAGTTCCAGACTGGTTCTTGGACTCTGGCCAAGATTCTGCATGAGTCGGAAGAGGCGCTTGCCCGTGTTGGCGCCGGCGGTTCCGTGCTTGCCGAGCTGGAACTCAAGTACGTCGAGTTTGTGCTGACGAAGGGCAAGGATCGCGGTAAGACCGTGTCCTACACAAAGCCGGAGATTCACATCAAGAAGTCGTACAACGATGCGATTGCCGAGTAATGGGCGCCGTTGTTACTTGGGCGGAAATTCTACGCGATGCGTCGAATGCAAAGGTGCGCGCGCCGTTGTGGGAATACCCGCCCGTCGCCCGACCCGCTGTGATTCATGAGCGCCGCGTTCGGTTCGGCGTGTACGACGAAATAGGTGATCCGGAGTATGGGTAAGCGCGGAACCGTAGTCGACTACGCGGGTGAGCCCCTGTACCGGGGTGATCTGATCACCTACTCGACACGATGCGGCAACCGGGTGCGCGCGTCCGACGCAATCATTGCCGAGAAGCCAAAGGCCGTGATGGTTGGCGGCCGGCTCACCCCAATGCTCAAGGTACAGCCGACCGGGGTCGATTCCGGCTACGGACTGGGTGAGCGCAAGACGCTGCGGACGGAGTGGATCAGCCCGGAGCATGTACGCCTACTGCGCAGCAACGTAACCGGCGAGCAACGAGAAGACCACTGAGCTAGGGCCGGACGGTTTCCAACACGGAGACTGTCCGGCCCTTTCTCTGTTTCAGCCGACTCACCGTGAGTCGGTTAGGAGGGGAACAAATGGCTTCGGTACTGATCAGCAAGGACACAGCGCCACCCTTGGGGGACCTTAGGCGTATGGGTGCGGGAGATTCCATATTCCTGCGTAGCGGATGGGCTGCCCGGCCGGATAGCGCGCGGTACACGGACGCAATCCTGAGCGCTGTTCACCGTGGCGCTGATGTCAGGTGGATACGCCGTGACGCATGATCCGAAGTGCCCGTGTGCGGCTTGTCGCAAGCGTCGCCAGAAGGCGCACATCAAGAATTTCTACCGCCGGTTGCCGCCCGACAAGCGTCATGAGTTGACCCATAAGAAGCGCGCTGAGGCGTACGGGGTTGAGCACGTTCCGTACAGCCGGACAGACATCATGCGCCGTTGGGGCTACCGGTGCGCGTACTGCGATGCGCGAGCAACGCACCTTGACCATGTGCACCCGCTCAGCAAGGGGGGTGCCGACAAGGAATCCAACATGTTGCCGGCGTGTGCGCGCTGCAACTTGAGCAAGGGCGCGAAGACGTTGGAAGAGTGGTCGCGCACGTTCTAGACCCCGTGGGAATCCCCTCCGCTCAAGGCATGGCAGCAACTGAGCGAAGGGGATTCCATGCACTTCCAAGACATACTTGCCCGGTTCCGTGACGTGTCCGAAGAGGCGGACGGGGGCTATCTTGCCGTCTGCCCCGCGCACGCTGACTCCCGTCCGTCGCTGCGCATTTGGCGGGGGGATGACAACAAGGTTCGGCTCACGTGTCGCGCCGGCTGTAAGACCGATGCTGTACGCGTTGCTGCCCGCCTCAACTGGGCCGACCTGTTCGACGCGATTGGCGAAGGGCAGACGGTGCCGAAGGAGAAGCCGGCGCTTGTCGGCTCCACCCTCGTCACTCAGTTGGCCATGTACGTGGATGCCACGTCGGCACGCTTCGGCAACTGGTCTGACTCGGGGGCCGGCGAAGCCCGTGATTACGTAGAGTCCCGCTTCGGCTTGTCCGCTGAGGCAGCGTCAGAACTCATGCTCGGCTTTGACGATGGCCGGATGCCGGGGCTTGACTACGTTGACGCTCACGGACGTGAGTGCACCTACCGGTCGCGTTCCTTCCGCCAGTACCCGCGCCTCACGGTTCCGCTCAACGACTTCCGTGGTGTGGCACGTGGGCTGCAAGGTCGGGACCTGTCTGGCAAGTGCCCCGGTCGTTGGCTGAGCCTGAGCAACCCTGAGGGGCAGCGGTGGGCGCCGTACGGGGTCTTCCGGGGTCAGGGTGGGTACGGGGCTGTCATCGTCTCTGAGGGGCCCGGAGACGGGCTTACAGCGGTTGCTGTGGGGTACGACGCGGTATGCATCCGGGGCGCCTCACTTGCCGGCAGCCCTGACCTACTTGCCGAACTTGCCGAAGGGCTCAAGGGCAAGCAAGTCATTGCCGCCGGAGACAACGACCCCGCCGGTCAGCGTTTCAATCTCGCCCTTGCCGAAGGACTCAAGCCGTACGGCATTGAGGTCTACGCGCTGCCTATTCCGGTAACGCTGGGCGCCAAAGCAGATATCACGGATTGGCGCGCGCACAACCCCGCAGAGTTCGCGCGTGACTTCCACACGAGCGTGAAGAACGCGCGCCCGGTACAGGATCGAGCCGTTGCAGAAGCGGCCCACCGTAAGGCAGAAGTTGTTCAGCGCACGGGTGCCGTAACCGTGTCCGATGACCAGGGCCGCGACGCTGCCAACATCCTCGCGGAGTTGGTCACCACATACGGCGATTCCGACGCGATGAACGCGCATGCGCTTGTGGCGTGGTCCGATGGCCGGATCAAGTTCGCCCCCGGATTGGGATTCCACGTGTGGAACGGCGTGGTATGGGAGCGCTCTGAGCAGAAGGTGCGTCAGGAGATTCACCGCATGGGTGCGGCCCTTGTGCTGTCCGGCAACGCGAAGGAAGCGCGGGGCTTCACAATGACGACACGCATTGACGCGCTGATGACTGAACTTCGCAGCGTGCCGAGTGTGTACGTGGACGCAGAAGCGTTCGACGCGCGCCCTCAACTCCTTAGCTTCCGCAACGGCGTTGTGGACCTTCGCACCGGGCAGCTCCGTCCGCACGACAAGTACGACATGCTGACTGTGTCGCTGCCGCTGGATTACGACGCGTCGGCAGCGTGCCCGCGCTGGGAGTCGTTCCTTACGGAAATCTTCCCCGGAAACCCTGACCTTGTCGGTTACATGCAGCGCCTCACCGGCTACGGCATCACCGGCAACACGTCCGAACAGTGCTTTGCGGTGCTGTACGGAAAGGGCGCCAACGGTAAGAGCGTGTTCACGGACACGCTGACCACGATATTTGGTGCGGTCACGAAGACCACGCCGTTCGCAACCTTTGAGGACAAGGGCAGCGGCGGAATCCCGAACGACATTGCGGCACTTCGCGGCGCACGTCTGGTCATGGCTTCTGAGGGTGAATCCGGCAAGGCCATGAGCGAAGCGGTACTCAAGCGGGTCACCGGTAAGGACAAAGTCACGGCCCGGTTCCTGCGGCAGGAGTTCTTCACGTTCGCGCCCACGTTCCTGATCATGCTTGCCACGAACCACAAGCCGCGCTTCCGTGGCGCTGATGAGGGTTTGTGGCGACGCGTCAAGCTGATTCCGTTCACGCGCTATTTCGCTCCCTCCGAGCGGGACTACGACCTTGATCGGAAGCTCCTCGCGGAGAGTGCCGGAATCGTCGCGTGGGCTGTGCGCGGTGCTGTCGAGTGGTACCGCGCCGGATTGGGCGATCCGGAATCCATCACGTCGGCAACGAAAGAGTACCGCGCCACGTCCGACGCGCTCGCCGGCTTCTACTCCGACGATCCGAGTATGCCCGCTGTTCTGATAAAGGACCCCAACTCGACCATGCTCGGAGCGGACGCGTTCAACGCCTATCTCGACTGGTGTGAGGCGGAAAACCTTCCGGGCAAGGAGCGTTGGACGCGCCGGACGTTCTTCGCTGCCATGGAGGAGCGCGGCGCTACCCGCAAGCGCGTGGCGAAGGGCAACGCACTGACCGGCATTCGACTTGCCGACACGGTTGAGGGCTTCGGCACCGGCCCCGGAATTTTCGGGAATCCCCTCCGCTCCTAAATGGGCAACCGACAGAAGCGGAGGGTCAGTGCCAATTCTTGAACTGTGCGCTGGGTACGGCGGTCTTGGGCTTGCCGTTGAAGAACTGACCGGCGACAGGGTTATGGCCTACGCCGAAGTTCACAGCGCTGCATGCGCGGTTATGGCGCACCGTTACCCGGATGCGGTGAACGTTGGCGACTTGACACACGTCACGTGGGAAGCGCTGCGGGGGGAAGTCGACACCATCACGGCCGGCTTCCCCTGTCAGGACATCAGCAACGCGGGAAAGGGTGCGGGCATCAATGGCGCGCGTAGCGGAATCTGGTTCAACATCGTTGACGGAATACGGATACTTCGACCGAAGTACGTGTTCTTGGAGAACGTTGGAGCGATCCGAAATCGGGGACAGGGCGCGCTGCTCGGATCGCTTCACGAAATCGGGTATGACGCTGCGTGGACGTCTATTCGAGCTTCCGATATCGGTGCACCCCACGCGCGCGAACGATGGTTCTGCGTTGCGACTCCTTCCGACACTGACGGTTTCTGACGCGAGCCGGGGGCCCGATTTCGCAAAGCGGGAACGGGGGTCAGGTGGTGACGACCTAGTTACGGCAATCGCGCGGCTATTTCCTCGCGACCGGGCTGATGCCCTGTTCAAGGGTGAACCCCCGAACGATGGCGCCCACTCCCCTACTGAGTGGTGGGGTGATTTTGCGCCGGCCATCCGCCATTGGGAAACGATCCGGCAGACATCCGCACCCATGCCGATCGTCCGGGGCCCGCGCGGCGGAGTGAAGATCTCACCCAAGTTTGCCGAATGGCTTATGGGCCTTGAGTCGGGTTGGGTAACCGACGTTCCCGGGTTGAGCCTCAAAGACATGCTTGAGCGTCTCGGCAACGGCGTTGTTCCACAGCAGGCACTGCACGCATTCCGCCATTTGAAATCCGCGCTGGACACGCAACGCGTGTAGGGCATGCAGCCGATTTGGGCTCAGTCGACTCACGGTGAGTCGGCTGGGCCCTTTCTCGTAAGGGGAGACCGTGAGGACGTACGAACACGACGTTGCCGGCGACATTGTCCGCATCAACATTCCGGAGACGGACACCGACCTACGTGAGTTCATGGGCTGGATGCGCGTTGCTGCTCACCGTGGACCCGTGGCGCTGGATACCGAGACGACCGGGCTGGATATCTACAGCCGTACCTACGGCCTTCGCACGGTGCAGTTCGGAGACGCGCACACTGCGTGGGTCATTCACTGGGAACGGGGCGGCCGATTCAAGGAGGCAGTCCTTTACGCGCTGCGCATCGGTCAGCGATTCCTGATCCACAACGCGCCCTTTGACTGGCTTGTGTTGGATCAGCACGCGGAGTACGCGCTTGAACTCCTCGCACCGAAGACCACGGACACGAAGCTTAAGGCTGCCCTGGTAGACCCACGTCAGGCCATGGAGGGTGGCATAGGAACGGGTCTCAAGCCCCTCAGCGCCTTCTACGTGGACCCGGGGGCGCCGGACACCCAAGGGGACCTGACGGCCGTGTTCCGGTCTCTGGGGCTCACCAAAGCAACCGGGTGGGCCGGCATTGACCTCAATCACCCCACGTACAACCTGTACGCAGGATTGGACGTGATCTACACGGCACGCCTTGACCCGTGTCTGACCCGTGAGCTTGCGCGCCTAGGCGTCCGTGACGCGCTCGTTCAGTACGAGCATGAGATTGCGCGTATGGGCGCGATCATGCAGCGCGCCGGTTTGGTGCTGGACACAGACTACGTCCACACCCTGAGCGCGGCCCTTCGCGAGGAAGAGGCCAAGTTCTCTGTCATCGCTGCCCGCTACGGGGTTGAGTCTGTGAACTCCGGTGCGCAAGTGGCTGCCGCACTCGCAGCGATGGGAGAGACGCTCACAGAGCGGACCGATTCCGGAAACATCAAGGTTGACAAAGCCGTACTTCTGGCCCTTGCGGA
Source organism: Streptomyces sp. NPDC059874 (assembly GCF_042731135.1). Taxonomy (NCBI): domain Bacteria; kingdom Bacillati; phylum Actinomycetota; class Actinomycetes; order Kitasatosporales; family Streptomycetaceae; genus Streptomyces; species Streptomyces sp. NPDC059874. The sequence goes on along the minus strand of NZ_JBHWJY010000011.1, from coordinate 38,736 downwards.
CCTTGACCGGGAATGGAACCGAATTGGGGCGCGCACTCCAAACCCGTTGGCTGAGGCGGTGCTTCGCGCAAAGCGTGCCGGCAAGTGGTGTACCACATATGCGGACACGTTCCTTGAGACCGTTGACGAGAACGGGCGCATTCACCCCTTCGTGAATACGCTGATGGCGCGTACGGGCCGTATGAGCATCACGCGTCCAGCGCTGCAAACGCTGCCGTCGTCCGACTACATGATTCGTCGCGCAATGCTTGCCGACGAAGGGCACGTAATGGTCAGCACCGACTTTCAGGCAATTGAAATGCGCGTGTTGGCAGCGCTTGCCGACGTGAAGAAGATGAAGGCTGGTTTCGTTTCCGGCGGCACCGACTTTGACATTCACATGTATACGGCACAGCTCATCAAGGGCCCGAACGCTACAGCGAAGCACCGGAAGATTTTCAAGGGCGCCGGCTTTGGCAAGGTCTACGGCGGAGGGGTGACCACGGTTGCCCGCCAGACAGGGGCGCCGGAACACGAGATTCGTACGGCGTTCGCTGAGTATGACCGGGTGTTCCCTGAGATCAAGCGTGCGTCTACCCGGTGGCAGCGTGAGGCGCGCGGTACGGGCATGGTCACCGTGTCGGCTACGGGACGCCGGCTTCCGCTTGACCGGCACCGCATGTACGCCGTTGTGAACTACCAGTGTCAGAGCGCCGCGCGCGACGTGTTGGGCCAGGCCATGCTCAACATGGAGAAGGCCGGCCTTCTGGCCTCCATGCGCTTGCCTATCCACGATGAGATTCTCGCGAGCGTCCCGAAGGCTGAGGCTGCCGACTACGCCCGTGAGTTTGAGCGCTGCATGTCCATGGACCTCTTTGGCGTGCCGATCACGGCCGGCGCTGAGATTGGCGGTCGGTCTTGGGGTTCCCTGTACGGGGCCGACTACTGACCGTGCCGGTCGAACCGGACATAGCTACGCAGCGTGCATCCGAACAAGGATCGAAAACGACGACTACGCGTCAGTAGGTAACGGGAAGGTTTCGATTACAGCCGGCTCACGGTGAGTCGGCTGACCTACCCGAAATCGGGCAAAGCTTGGATCCGAAGGTGACCGGGCCGTTACCAGACGCATATGCCACTCATCCCTTGGGATGAGACCCGGTCACACCTGAGATTCAACGGACAACTATCCCGTCACTGAGTGGTCTCCTCTTGTGACGGACCTAGTCAGAGCCGACTCACCTCCATTGCGCGTGAGTCGGCTCGGGCGTAGGTTCCGTTTCAGACGTACGGCCCTGATCAAGCCCCGTCGCGAGTAAGCCCCCGGACGGGGTAGGGCCGTGACAACCAACTTCGCCATGCCGTGGCGAAGCCATGCCAAAAACAGGGTCTGACCTGGGCAAACGGCCTTTCTCCCTCCGGTGGGAATCCCCTCCGCTCCTTCACAGAGCAGAGACCACCACAGAGGAGAAGGCCCCCATGATTGACCTCACGCCGCAGCAGATATCCGACGCGAAGACCCTTGACCTTGACGCTGTAACGGCGGTCATCGCGGCCATGGAAGAGCGCGTTGCCCAGCATGCCCGCCACTACGCCACTGCCGGCGGACGCGTCGACTACGACCTGTCGGAAGACCTTGCTCAGGTGGGCCGCGTGGCTGTCTGGGAAGGACTCAGCCGCTTCAACGGTGAGTCCGTAGCCGAGTTCTTCACCTTCATGGACCGCACCATCAGCGGGAAGCTTGCGGACGAGCGCAAGGTACAGACCCGTACCGGTGTCTCACGCGAGATAGCGGCCCTGTTCGAACGCTGCCTGACCGAAGCGGCCGGCGACCCGTACCACGCTGAGGCACTGGCCCAAGACCGGGCCTTTCTTGACCGGCGCGTGATGTCTGCCGATATGGCCTACGCGGCCCGTGTCTCCTGGCAAGGCATGGAGTACCTTGACGCGCCTACCTCAAGCACGAATAACGCTCCTGGCATTGACTCCTACCTGACAGCCAAGTCTCACGACTACGGCATACCGCTTGATCTCCTTGAAGCAAGCGATATCGGAAGCGCTGCCCGCCGGGCAAAGATCGACAAAGTCAACGAGACGCTTGACCGACTTCCCGGAACTCAGCAAGCCGTCCTGTCCGCCGAATTCGGTATCGGGGACTTCCCGTGCTACGGCAACGACTACCGAGGTCTTGCCGACGTGGCCGGCGTTCCGGTTGCGAGCGTCGAAAGCTTCCGTGAGGCGGCACGCGAGAACTTCCGGACCGTGTATTTGGGTGGCAGCCCGGAAGCCGACAAGCGGGAATCGAAGTGCTGCACGACGTGTGGTCTCGACAAGCCGGTTGAGTCGTTCTACATCCGCAACAAGGCAACGGGCGCGCGTATGGCCACGTGCAGCGCCTGCAAGAAGGGTGCCACGAAGCGGTTCCGTGTTGAGAACGCGGACGCGCGCAATGCCCAGAAGCGCGCGTACGCCGCCCGTAAGCGTTCCGCTGAGGCTGCCGCGTGAAGCGTCGTAGTCAGGTATGGAATCGGGCCGGCCGGTACGGACTGGCCTACTCCGTGGCGCTAGAGCTACGGGCCCGCCCGTGTGAGCTGTGTGGTGCCCCGCCGAATAGTGAGGGTAAAGCTCACAGTATCGACCATGACCACGCTACGGGCGCTGTAAGAGGCGTTCTCTGCCACTCGTGCAACTTGGCCCTTGGTCACTTCAAAGACGACCCTGAGCGCCTTCTACGGGCTGCCGCGTACCTGACCCGCGACACCGACTATCGGCGCGTCGACCGGTAGGAATCCCCTCCGCTCCATAGATGGCAGCAACGACGAAGGAGACACACAGTGGTTACCTACCGACTCAGCAGCGGAAACACGGTTCGCGCCTTTCCCACTTCCGACCGGAGCGGGATTGAGTTCGTAACGATCAACGCGGCCGGCGACGTGATCAGCACGGTACGCAAGAACGTTGACGAATCCCTTCCGCTCCTTGCGTCTCTTCGCGCTGCCAGCGGTGCCCAGTGAGGAACAACGCATTCGGGAACGCGCTTCTGTTCATCATTCTGGAACTTGTCTTCCTGCTGGGCTTCATAGCCAGCGAAGCCTTCTAGCACACAGCCCCCGGACGGTTTAGCCGTACGAGCGTCATAGCTCACCGGGGGCGCGCAAACTCAACCCACATCGCGAGGAGTCCGACCATGCTGGTTTGGCGAGTTGCACACGAAAGCGCTGAGTACAAAGGCTTCCCCTCCGGCCCGTACGCGTGCGGGGAGTCACTTCCTGTAGGAACGCGCGACCGGCTTGAGGACATGCACTACGCACACTGCGGCAGCCATCACCCGTCGCCATTCAACGGGTACAGCGGACTGCCCGGAATCACAGAAGAGCAGCGTTGCGGATTCGATTCGCGTGAGGCGCTTTACGAATGGTTCGCCAATTTCACGGCCGTTCTGCACGAGTGCGGTTTTCGCGTATTCGTGTACGACGTACCCGACTTTGCCGCACACGTTGGCAACTTCGGGCAGACGGTGTTCGACAAGTACGAAGCCATTGAGCGTAGCCGCGAAGACCTTGACCTTACACCCGCACAAATCCCCCTGTTCGCCTGAGAAGGAGTTCCCATGCTGCGTGTCACCAAAGAGACGAAAGCTGTTCTGACCGCCGATACGGGCCGCGTGATCGGTTTCGTAAAGGACACCGAACCGGGTAAGGCTTCGCTTGCCGTTCCGGGCGACCGGGCCATTCTCACGCCGGCGCAAATGCGCGCCCTTGCCGCGTGGCTGAACGAAACTGCCGCCGAACAGGAGAAGGTCATTCCGCCCCGCGAAGCGGTCAGGCGCAAAGACTGGCTTACCGCCGAACGTGCGGCTCAGCGCATGTCGTCCGCCCTCAACAATCCGCGCGCAGCATGGTAGCGGGCAACTTCAAGCCCCCTGCCCTCACCTCGCGGGCACAGCGTGCGGCGGAAGACCTTGCTGAGCGGGTCGACTACTGGCGTACGGCTCAGACCCTGATTGAGTCGCGCGACTGGCCCGAAGTTGTGCCGGATGACGTGCTTGAGCTTGCCCGCTTTCTCGCGAAGGACACCGACTAGCTACTAGCCCAACCGACTCACCGTGAGTCGGTTGGGCCTAGGGAGAGACCATGAAGCCCGGTACGCGCGTCATCGTCGTCACGACTGACCCTGACTTTATCGAGCTGTACGGCATGACCGGCGCCGTTGTTGACGGGCCGAACGCTTGGGGCTCCATGGGTGTTCTGTTGGATCCGGAGCATGACCCGTACCAAATGCCCGCAGCGTTCGACGTCAACGAACTTGAGGAGATCACGGCATGACCGCTCCGGTTCCCGGCACCGGTAGGCGTAAGTGGAAATCCAAGCGAAATCGCGCCGGCAAACCCAACGGCCTTTCAGGAGCAAGCCGAGTCATCCCGCACCGGTATGCAGACGAAAGTGACAAAGGGCCCTGGTTCCGACGTTTGATTCGGAGACAGGAAGACCGATTTTGGAGACGCGAAGTTGATTGAAGCCGACCGGCCCGATTGGGACGAATACTTTTTGGCCGGCGCTGAGTGGGTTGCCACACGTGCCGACTGCATCCGCTCAAGGGTGGGCGCCATTCTCGTCAATGCGTCCAACGAAGTGCGGGGCACTGGCTACAACGGGGCGCCGAGTGGCGTTCCGGGCTGTCTCTCCGCCGGCGCCTGTCCACGCGGGCAGATGAGCACAGCGGAGTGCGCCCCCGAAAGCGACTACCACAACTGCACTGCCGATCATGCCGAACGCAACGCCATTAGCCACACGCCGGCGAATGAGCTTCCCGGGTCTACGCTGTATGTGACGCGCACACCGTGCCCGAAGTGTTGGACGCTGATTCGCGCCGCTGGAATCCGGAGGGTCGTTACGCCAACGCAGGAAATCACGCTCTGAATTAGCCCAATGGTAGAATGCGGCCCGTCAGCCAATTCGGAGGGGAATTCATGGACGCGACGGACCGTAAGAATGCCGAGAAGGCCGTAAAGCTGAACGCTGGTCTTCTCGGCATTCGTGTGTCGGATGGGTATTTCAAGCTTGTGGGTCAGCCGGCGGTACCGGTGGCCGGGGCAGTGGTGACGGTTGACCGGGGAGAAGCGGCGAAGCGCATCACGGCTACTCGCGTGGCACTGACGGGAATCTTCGCGTTGGCGCTCAAGAAGGACAATACGAAGCTTTTCGTCACCATTGAAGGTGCGGACGGAAGTGTCATGGTTCGGGAGGTAGCAGCCAAGAAAGAGGAGAAGGCGCGCATCCTTGCCGCTTCTCTGGCTTCGCTGAACGCTTAGCCGACTCACGGTGAGTCGCTTAAAGTGGCGCAAATCACTCTAGGCGCGTAGACCCAAACCCCTAGCTGACTCACAGTGAGTCGGCTAGGGGCTTTTTCATGACCTGACACATTAGATGGTACATACCAATGCGCTGACGATCAGTCAACTCCCTTTATGACTGGGGGAGTTGGGGCCGATGCGTAAATTGTCCTAGCGATTGTCAGTGGGTATCAGTAGTGTCGTGCAAGCGTTCGAACGAGGGTGCGTAAAAGACCGTGTCTGAACTCCAATTTACTTGGGTGTGGACGGAGTGTGAACGGGCCTTTACGATTCAACCGTTCGAAGTGGAACAGAACGTTCCGTTCCGCATGCTCACACAGTCTCAGGGGGGTCACTGTGCATAACGAGCCGTTCTATATGTCACTCAGCGTGTGGGTTCCGTCACAGACTGCTGCCGGAGGGTGGCAGACGTGTGAACAACTTAGCCCGCTGATGAGCGACGAGATGATCAGAACGTGTGACGAAATCCGACGCGTAGTCGGGGCTCAGGCACGCTTTGCCGCACGAGTGCTGAGCACGCCTCAGGCACCCGTATACCGGGCTTTCAGGCTGGTAGGCAGAGACAGACAGACGGATGAACTTGTAGGGCTTGCAGAGTGGTCTAGAAGCCGGGAAACCGGAGAGCTAGTACAGACGGCAGAAGTGTTCGTGGCCTGTCAGTGGGAACACAAGGAAACCGGGCTTGCTGCCTAGTCAGCGCGGAGCCTGCCACTCCGCGCGCACCCTCTTACACCCGTAGAAATCCCCTCCGCTCCTAGTCGGGTAACAACCCGTCAACTCCCCCTAGGAGCAAGGCACATGAAGCGCAGCAAGGCACTCACACCTACTGAGCGCGCAATCCGCATCGCGCGGAGAGTGCTGACCGGCGGACAGTGGTTCCTGATAATGGGACTCGTTTTCTATAGCTTGATGACGACGACTCCCTTCGTCGGCGCACACAGCGAATGGGAATGGTCCGGTTTCGTCCTTGGCCTGATTGTGGACGCAGCTTTCATCATGGCCCTGTCCGCCGAATCAACTCTCGCTCGTCACGGTGTCACACAGCTCGGAGGGTGGCCGGTCGCGTTTCGCTGGTTCACGGGACTCAGCAGTGTGTTCCTGAACGTGTGGGTCAGCGTGTCGGCAAGTGACTGGGTTGGTATGGCCGTTCACCTGATCGCGCCGGCACTCGTCATGCTCCTGGCCGAAGTAGGCCCGGTCTACATGGCAGCGCTTGCCGACGCAGAGAAGCGCGCGCTGAGTGCCCCTCAGATGATTGCCGATGTGCCCCTGTCGCTCATTCAGTCGGAAGAGCCTCAGGAGACCGCTGAGACGCCTGAAAAGCCGAACGTGGACCCGGTGACGGTTGCACCCCCGATGGAAGCTCAGACAGCCCCTGAGACCGTTGCCGAGTCTGCGCCAAAGCGCCTCAGCAACCGGGAAGCCAACGCACTGATCGAAAAGGGTTGGCGCCACAAGCTGAGCCCCGACGAAGTGGGCAAGGCTGCCGGCCGCCACCCTGCCACTGTCCGCCGCAAGTACGCCGAACTTGACGTTGCACTGAGCATCTAGAACACAGCCCCCGCGCTGACCTCACAAGGGTCGGTGCGGGGGCTTTCTGCGTACCCTGAGCCCCGTGAGAATCACATGGGCAATTGAGGGTCAGGGCAGCGGTGAGGCGACCGCCGAAACGGTGGACGAAGCGGCTGACGCACTGACACACGCCGTGCGGGAGTCCTACGCCGACCACGACACGGGAACGGTTGCGCACGTCATGCTGAACGTCGTTGCGCCCATCCGTATGCAACTCGTGACCGATGGCAGGTTTGAAGTCGAACGTGGGCACGTCTGGGAACACCAGGGGCAGGGAATCTTCGTAACTCTCTCCCCCAACTGAGAATACGGCGCTACGGTGCTCCCATGCTGCGATACACGGTAGATCGAGCAACGGATCACTTCCGTATCTGGGACGCGAAGTTGGGCGCTGAATGCGCACTCCCAGACGACGACGCCGGCAACGTGCCCCTACGGTGGACGTTCCGCAACGCGGAAGATGAGTACCGGGCACGCACTGAGGCGTACGGGTGGCTTGCCCACTGCTACCGGACGTGGGGCTACCGGCCAGTGATTGATCTGCCGTACGTAGACCCACACCCGTACAGCGAAATCAAGATCCCGCGACCCTGGTAGGGGAGACCACGTGAGGCGCTACACAATCACCAAACGACCGATTAGCCGGCAGCCCAACGGCGCACCGGTACTGACCGCCGAACGCCAATGGGTGATCTTTGACGAGTGGCTTGGGGCGTACTGCACGCTGCCGGCCAACGCGCCCAAGGGTGAAGCCCCAACGCTCCTGCCGCTCGAATTCAAGACACGCCTTGAGGCGGAAACTTGGATGGCGAAGTGCTACGCCACGTGGGCCGAGTGGTCGCAAGGCTATGGCGCGGATCGTGTGCCGAAGCATTGGCGGGGATTCATTCCGCCGGTCAAGTCTCCGTGGCTGATCGATCAAAGCCCCGGTGGCCGGTACGAGCCTGAGGCATGGACGCTGCACCGCTGAACAAGGGTCCCTCTCCACAACGGAGAGGGACTTTTTGCATGTTTCCGCTGGTCAGCGCGTGTACACCTAACTGGTGTAGTCTTTCTCCTTCACGGGTTGGAAGGTCGGCTGGGTCACCGCTCCGCCGGCGCTGATCACGGCGGTCCGCTCGGCGAAGCAGTTCCTCACGTACGTCTCCTCGGGCCCCTTCCAGTACGCGATCGCCGAGGCCCTGGCCCTCCCCGACGCCTACTACGACGGCTTCCGCGCCGATCTCGCCGCCAAGCGCGACCTCCTCTCCGAGGGCCTCGCGGCCGCCGGCTTCGAGGTCTACCGCCCGCGGGGCACGTACTTCATCACCACCGACATCACCCCGCTCGGCGAGAAGGACGGCCTCGCCTTCTGCCGCGCCCTGCCCGAGCGCTGCGGGGTCGTCGCCATCCCCAACCAGGTCTTCTACGACGACACCTCCGCCGGAGCCACCCAGGTCCGCTGGGCCTTCTGCAAGCGCACCGACGTCCTCCAGGAAGCCGTGTCCCGACTGCGCGGGCTCTAGGGCCTGTCGTCAAGGCCGGCCGGGCGCGCCCGCGCGTGGTTGCGGGGTGGCTGAGGCCGATGTGAAGCTGACGGTGCGAACGTGCCCGAAGTCCTCACGACCCCGTGAGCGGACCCACCACGAGCGGAGAGTCGGGATACATGGCAACGGGCAGAGCGACGGTGACCTCGTCGCCCTTGGAGATCCGCGCGCTCAGGGCCGTGCGTTCGGCCGCGCCGACGACGGTCATCGCGCTCACGCTCTTCGCCGCCGTACGCGGGGCCGGGGTGCTCGTGCTCGCCATCGGGTCCTGGTGGGCCGGGCGGGACCCGATGCGGGTCCTCGGGGTCTCCTGGGACTCGGTCTGGTACCTGAAGATCGCCGCCAACGGCTACGGGCGGACCCAGATGTGGCCCAGCCCCACCAACGGCACCGGGCTGATCCAGAGCGACTACGCCTTCTTCCCGCTCTACCCGACGCTGATACGGCTCCTCGGCTCCGTGCTGCCCGGCGGGCTCGTGCCCGCCGGGATCCTCATCGCCTGGATCTCCGCCGCCGTGGCCGCCGTCGGGGTGTACAAGGTCGGGGAGCACGTCATCGGCCCGCGCGCCGGGCTGCTCCTCGTGGGGCTCTGGGCGGCGCTCCCGCACGCCGTGGTGCTCTCCCTGGCCTATACCGAGGCCCTGCTGGCCGCGCTCGCCGCCTGGGCCCTGTACGCCCTGCTGCGCGGCCGCTGGATGTGGGCCGCCGGCCTCGCCGTGCTCGCCGGGCTGACCCGGCCCACCGGGCTGGCCGTCGCGGCCGCCGTCTCGGTGATGGCGCTGCACGCGATCGTCGTACGGAAGTCCCGCGCGCCCGAGGTGTGGGCGGCCGGGCTGTTGGCGCCGGCGGGCTGGGCGGCGTACGTCCTGGCCGTCGGGGTGCGCATGCGCGATCCCCTCGGCGGCTACTTCGCCGTGCAGCGGCACTGGGGGTCGAAGTTCGACTTCGGCGTCGGCGCGCTGCGCTCGGCGGAACAGGTGCTGACCGGCGGGCACGTGCCGCTCGCCACCACCGTGACCGTGGTGCTGCTGGCCGCGGCGGGGCTGCTGGCGATGCTGCTCCTGCTGGACCGGACCCCGCTGCCGCTGCTCGCGTACACCGGGATACTGCTGCTGATCGCCTTCGGCGGGGCCGGCTACTTCGAGTCGAAGCCGCGCTTCCTGCTGCCGGCGTTCCCGCTGCTCCTGCCGATGGCCGCCGTCATGGCGAGAGCCCGGCCGCGCACCGCGATCGTGGTGACCGGGGTGCTGGCCGGGCTCAGCTACGGCTACGGGCTGTACCTGCTGCTCGTGGCCCGCGTGCCGCTGTAACGGCTAGTTGTTGGTCTCGCCGTTGCCGTCGTCGTCGCCGTCGCTGGAGTCGATGTCCTTCTCCAGGCCGAGCTGCTCGACGAGCCACTTGTCGAACTCGATGGAGGCGCGGACCCAGCTGACCGTGGAGGACACGAAGTGCTCCAGGTTGACGCCGGTGCCGATCAGCATCTGCGCCTCACCGATCAGACGGACCGAGCCGTCGTCGTGCGTGTGGCTGTAGACCTTCGGCCACAGGGTGCGGCGGTTCCAGTCGTCGATCGACTCGAGAAGCTGCGGCTTCTCGTCGATCTTGTGCGGACGGTCGTAGAAGGTCCGCACCGAAAAGACCTGCTGCTCGTCCTCGCCGCGGAACATGAAGTACGTACGGAACTCCTCCCACGGCGCCGCGAGGTCACCCTCGTCGTCGACGACGTACTTGAGCTCCATCTGTTCCAGCAGCTGCTTGACCAGATCCTGGTCGGGGACGACGGGGCCCGCCGGTCCTGTGGCCTGCGGATCGGGCTGCTGCCCTCCGAAGTTCGGAATCGAGGCCGGGTCGATGCTCACCGTGTACTTCCCTTCGTGCGGATACCTGCATCCTCCCCCATCCCGCCCTCCCCGTGTCCAGCCCCGGACGGGCGATCCGCGCAGGGCGGACAGGACTCGTCCGCCCCGGAGGGCTACAAGGCCTTGCCGACCAGCAGGTCCTCGCCCACCACGTCCACCCGAACGGTGTCGCCGTCTCGGACCTCGCCGGCCAGGATCTCCTTCGCCAGCCGGTCGCCGATCGCCGTCTGGATCAGGCGGCGCAGGGGGCGCGCGCCGTACGCCGGGTCGTTGCCCTTGTCCGCCAGCCAGGCCAGGGCCTCCGGGGTGACGTCCAGGGTCAGGCGCCGGTCGGCCAGCCGCTTGGCGAGGCGGCCGATCTGGAGCTCGGCGATGTGGGCCAGCTCGGCCTCGCTGAGGGCGGAGAAGACCACCAGGTCGTCCAGGCGGTTGAGGAACTCCGGCTTGAAGCTCGCCCTGACCACGTCCAGGACCTGCTTCTTCTTCTCGTCCACAGGTGTGGACGGATTCATCAGGAACTGACTGCCCAGGTTCGAGGTGAGGATCAGGATCGCGTTGCGGAAGTCCACGGTGCGGCCCTGGCCGTCCGTGAGCCGGCCATCGTCGAGGACCTGGAGCAGGATGTCGAAGACCTCGGGGTGGGCCTTCTCCACCTCGTCCAGGAGGACGACGGAGTACGGGCGCCTGCGCACGGCCTCGGTGAGCTGGCCGCCTTCCTCGTAGCCGACGTACCCGGGCGGGGCGCCGACGAGGCGGGCCACGCTGTGCTTCTCGCCGTACTCCGACATGTCGATGCGGACCATGGCCCGCTCGTCGTCGAAGAGGAAGTCGGCGAGGGCCTTGGCCAGCTCCGTCTTGCCCACGCCCGTCGGGCCGAGGAAGAGGAAGGAGCCGGTCGGGCGGTCCGGGTCGGCGATCCCGGCGCGGGTGCGGCGTACGGCGTCCGAGACGGCCCGGACGGCCTCGCTCTGGCCGATCAGGCGGCGGCCCAGCTCGTCCTCCATTCGGAGCAGCTTCTGGGTCTCCCCTTCGAGCAGCCGGCCGGCCGGGATGCCGGTCCAGGCGCCGACCACGTCCGCGATGTCGTCCGGGCCGACCTCGTCCCGGACCATGCTGTCTTTACTGCTGCCCGCCTTCGAGGCCTCGGCCTCGGCCTCCGTGGCCTCCGCCAGCTCGCGCTCCAGGGCGGGGATCTCCCCGTAGAGGAGCTTGGAGGCGGAGTCGAAGTCGCCGTCGCGCTGGGCGCGCTCGGCCTGCCCGCGCAGGTCGTCCAGGCGCTCCTTGAGCTCGCCGACCCGGTTGAGGGACTGCTTCTCCTTCTCCCAGCGGGCGGTCAGGCCCCGCAGGTCCTCCTCCTTGTCCGCGAGGTCCTTGCGGATCTTGTCGAGGCGCTCGCGGGAGGCCGGGTCGGACTCGTTGTTCAGCGCCAGCTCCTCCATCCGCAGGCGGTCGACCGAGCGCTGGAGCTCGTCGATCTCCACGGGCGAGGAGTCGATCTCCATGCGCAGCCGGGACGCGGCCTCGTCGACGAGGTCGATGGCCTTGTCGGGGAGGAAGCGGGAGGTGATGTACCGGTCGGAGAGGGTCGCGGCGGCGACGAGGGCGCTGTCGTTGATGACCACCTTGTGGTGGGCCTCGTAGCGGCCCTTGAGTCCCCGCAGGATGGCGATCGTGTCCTCGACGGACGGCTCGGCCACCAGAACCTGCTGGAAGCGCCGCTCCAGCGCCGGGTCCTTCTCGATGCGCTCGCGGTACTCGTCGAGGGTGGTCGCGCCGACCATGCGCAGCTCGCCGCGGGCCAACATGGGCTTGAGCATGTTGCCCGCGTCCATGGCGGAGTCACCGCCGGCGCCCGCGCCGACGACGGTGTGCAGCTCGTCGATGAAGGTGATGATCTGGCCCTCGCTCGACTTGATCTCGGCGAGGACGGTCTTGAGGCGCTCCTCGAACTCACCGCGGTACTTGGCGCCGGCGACCATCGCGCCGAGGTCCAGGGAGACGAGGCGCTTGTTCTTCAGGGACTCGGGGACGTCGCCCTTGACGATGCGCTGGGCCAGGCCCTCGACGACGGCCGTCTTGCCGACGCCGGGCTCGCCGATGAGCACCGGGTTGTTCTTGGTGCGGCGCGAGAGCACCTGCACGACGCGGCGGATCTCGTGGTCGCGGCCGATGACCGGGTCGAGCTTGCCCTCGCGCGCGGCCGCCGTGAAATCCGTTCCGAACTTCTCCAGGGCCTTGTACTGGCCCTCGGGGTCGGGGGTGGTCACCCGCCGTCCTCCTCGTGCGTTCTCGAAGGCGGCGAGCAGCTTCTTCGCGCTCGCGCCCTGGGTGGTCAGGACCTCACCGGCCGCGCCGCCCTTGGCGGCGATGGCGATGAGCAGGTGTTCGGTGGAGAGGTACTCGTCGCCGAGCTTGCCCGCCTGGGCGTCGGCCTCGGCGAGTACGGCGAGCAGATCGCGGGTGGGCTGCGGGGGCGCGACGGTGGAGCCGGTGACGCTGGGCAGCGCGGCGAGGAGCCGTTCGGCGGCGCCGCGCACGGCGGCCTGGTCGGCGTCGGTGGCCACCAGCAGGTCGATGACGTTCTCGTTGTCCTCACCGGCGAGCAGCGCCAGCAGCAGGTGCGCGGGGGTCAGGTCGGCGTGGCCGTCCTTGACCGCCCTGCTGGTGGCCGCGTTCAGGGCGTCCCGGCTCTTGTTCGTCAGCTCGGCGTCCACTGCGTCTTCTCCTCTCCCCAAGGGGTAACGGCAACTCTGACATGGTCAGCGTATGCAAAGTTGAGTCTATTCCACTCAAGGGCGATCGGGGGCCGGGCTGCCCGTACCCTTCGGGCCATGTCCCATGACGTACTCAACCCGACGCCCGAGTACCTCGCCTTCTGGCGGGAGCGGCACGTCTGCACGCTGACCACCCCCAGGCCCGACGGCTCCCCGCACGTGGTCCCGGTGGGCGTGACGTACGACCCTGAGGCCGGCCTGGCCCGGGTGATCAGCAACAAGCACAGCAAGAAGGTCCGCAACGTCCTGGCGGCCCAGGCGACCGAGCCGGGCGGGCCCCGCGTCGCGGTCTGCCAGATGGAGGGGCGCCGCTGGGCCACCCTGGAGGGGCGCGCGGTGATCCGTACGGACGAGGCCGCGGTCGCCGAGGCGGTGGCGCGCTACGCGCAGCGGTACGGGCGCACTCCGTCGCCCAATCCCGACCGGGTGGTCCTGGAGATCACGCTGGAGAGGGCCATGGGCCGGGCCTGAGGCCGTAGCCGAAACTTGTCCGGTCGACGCATGGACGCGGACGCCACAACGGCGCCATCGTGGTCAGGTCCACGATGGCGCCGTTGTGTGGGGGTAGCACCTGAGCGATCTGCAACGACGGGGGAATCGCTTCAGGCACTGCGGGGGGTGGCGGTGGTGATATCGGGTTCGAAGAGCTGGTGGTCCCGCTGATCGAGGTTGACGAAGACCATTCCGTAGCGCACCTCGCAGCGGACGGGCTGCGGCGCGCCGCGGGGGCGACGCAGGCAGCGGTAGGCCCGGACGTCTTCATCCTCCTCGCGCACGACGACGATCGGCTGCCCGAACAAGGTGACGACCAGGGAGTCGCCGGGATGGGGGATCGCCGTGGCCAGATCGATGAACTGCCATCCGGAGCGGTACGCGGAGGCCATTTCGCGACGGAAGCCGCGATCGTCGGGGGTCATGCGTTCGCCCCGTCCGCCGGAGCAGTGTGCCAGCCCGTGTCCAACTCGCCGGCAGAGTCGTGCCTGCCCTGGTCCGACTGCACGATCGTCGCCTCGACGGACCCGGTGCCGCCGGAGCCGACACCACCGCCCCCGAGTGCGCCGTATGCCACCGTGGCGGAGAAAACAACGGCAAGCGCCGAGCGAAGCATTCTCTTATACATGGTCGGCTTCGTCCTCACTTGATGGAATCCTCTCCCCCGCGTGACTGACGATGGCTCATTCGGGCACGTCCGTGCCACAAGGACGATGCATCATGTTCTTGCATGTTCAGGACCCTGGGGGGTGGAGATTTGCCGAAAATCAGCACAACACCGACACATCCCCACCCTGTGACGACCCTGTGCGACGAGGGCGCACGCCTGTACGCCACCGCACTGAGCGCCGGCCGGGTCGCCCGAGCAGAAGTTGAAAACGCTCCTTGCCTGCTGGAATTCAATCTTCTGCATCCCGATCCAGACGACGAGAACTCGCTGCGTCCGGTTCCACCGTCCGTCGCACTCGCCCAACGACTGCATCCGCTCGAACGCGAGATCCAGGAGCGGCGGCGACACTCCGTAGAACTATCCGACGCTTTTGAGCCGTTCCTCGCGATCAGCGCGCAGACCCCGTCGAGCACCCACGCGATCACGGTCCTGGAAGGCTTCGACCACATCAGCGCGGCCCTCGACCTCGCCTCGGCCGAGTGTCACACGGAGGTGCTGACGGTACAGCCGGGAGGCGCCCGGCCGTCGATCTCGCTGAGCCAGGCGCTCGAACGCGAACAGCCCCTGATCGACCGCGGCGTGAGCATCCGCACGCTATACCAACACACCGTCCGCCACAGCCAGGGCACGCTCGCCTACGTGGAGCGGATGTCCGCGGGCAAGGTGGAGATCCGCACGCTGGAGGAGCTCATCGAGCGGCTCATCGTCTTCGATCGGACCGTCGCCTTCATCCCCGCGCGCGACGACCGCCGGGTGGCCCTGGAGCTGCGCCACCCCGGCCTCGTCGACTACCTCATCAAGGTCTTCGAGCAACTCTGGCGCCGGGCCGTCCCGCTGCGCGACGAGGTCACCTACACGCACACCCCCGACGGCATCTCCGGCGTGCAGCGCTCCATCGCCCAACTGCTCGTCGAAGGCCACGTGGACGAGGCCATCGCGCGCCGGCTGGGGATGAACGTACGGACCTGCCGCGCGCACATCGCCAAGCTGGCCGCCGCCCTGGGCAGCGGCAGCCGCGCCCAACTCGGCTTCCTCATCGCCCAGTCCGGCATTCTCGACAGCCCGGAACACCCACTGTCCTGAGCGCCCCCGGGTTCCCACACAAACGGAAGGCCCCCGCCCGTTCCCGGGCAGGGGCCTTGCGCATATGCACGAGTTGGCCGAAAACCGTCAGTCCATCGGACGCTTCGGCGCCGGACGCCAGACCACCAGGGCGTTGCCCGGCTGCGGCGGCTGGTACGGGACCAGGTCGCGCCGGTACGAGGCGTGTACCTGGGCCTCGCGCTGCTGCATGGCCACGGCCGCGCCGTCCACCGCGGCGGAGAGCTCGGCCACGCGCTGCTGGAGCGCGGCGACCTGGTTCTCCAACTCGATGATCCGCTTGATGCCCGCCAGGTTGATGCCCTCGTCCTGGGACAACGCCTGCACCGTGCGGAGCAGTTCGATGTCCCGGGCCGAGTAGCGCCGGCCCCGCCCGGCCGTACGGTCCGGGGAGACCAGGCCGAGACGGTCGTACTGGCGAAGGGTCTGCGGATGCAGACCGGAGAGCTGGGCGGCCACCGAGATCACGTAGACCGGGGTCTCGTCGGTGAGCTGGTAGCCCCCGCCCAAGCGGGAGGACTGTCGTCGGCGGCCGTCCATGGTCATGCTCCCTTCGCGGACTCGAACAGCGCGGAGCGCGGGTCCTGGAACTCCGTCGCCTCGCGGTACATCTCCAGCGCCTCACGCGCCTTGTCCGACAGCTCCGTGGGAACCGCGACCTCCACCGTGACCAGCAGGTCGCCGCGGGTGCCGTCCTTGCGGACCGCTCCCTTGCCGCGGGCCCGCATGGTGCGGCCGTTCGGAGTGCCCGGCGGCAGCTTCAGCGTCACCGCGGGGCCGTTCAAGGTCGGGACCTTGATGTCGGCGCCCAGGGCCGCCTCGGCGAACGTCACCGGCACGGTCACCGTCAGGTTGTCGTCCTTGCGGCCGAACACCGGGTGGGAGTCGACGTGCACGACGACGTAGAGGTCGCCCGCGGGACCGCCGCGCTCACCCGGAGCGCCCTTGCCGCGCAGCCGGATCCGCTGGCCGTCGGAGACGCCCGCCGGGATCCGGACCTGCATGGTGCGAGAGGAACGGGCCCGGCCGCTGCCCTTGCAGACCTCGCAAGGGGTCTCCGCGATCAGGCCGCGGCCCTTGCAGTCCGCGCAGGGGTCGGTCAGCGAGAAGCCGCCGCCGCTGCCGCGCGAGACCTGGCCGGTGCCGACACAGGTCGGGCACACGCGCGGCGTGCCGTTCTTGTCGCCGGTGCCCGCGCAGGCCTTGCAGGGCGCCTGGGAGGACATCCGGAGCGGGACCGTGGCCCCGTCCACCGCCTCCGTGAAGGAGAGGGTGACCTCCGACTCGATGTCCTGGCCGCGGCGCGGCTGGGTACGGGTGCCGGCGCCGGCCGTGCCGCCCCGGCCGCCGAACAGGCCGCCGAAGACGTCACCGAGGCCGCCGCCGAAACCGCCGGCCCCGGCGCCACCCGGCTGGGTGCCGCCGAAGAGGTCGCCCAGGTCGAAGTTGAACGAGCCGCCGCCCGCGCCGGGACCGGGGCGGAAGCCACCGTTCCCGAACAGCGCGCGGGCCTCGTCGTACTCCTTGCGCTTCTTGGAGTCGCCGAGGACGTCGTTGGCCTCGGAGATCTCCTTGAAGCGCTCCTCGGCGGAGGCGTCGCCCTTGTTGGCGTCCGGGTGGAACTCGCGGGCGAGCTTCCGGTACGCCTTCTTGATCTCGGCCTCGGTGGCGTCCTTCGGGACACCGAGGACCTTGTAGTAGTCCTTCTCGACGAAGTCCTTCGTGCTCATCCCCGGTGTCCCTCCTCCCGCTCCGCTACTTGTTCAACCTCAGCCGTTGTCGGCTGCATCCGCGTCCTTGTCGGACGACGCGTCGCCTTCCGACGACTCGGACTTGGGGGCCGCGCCCGGCTGGGGCTCGGCCACCGCGACCCGTGCGGGACGGATCGTACGCTCGCCGATCCGGTACCCCGGCTGCAGGATCGCCACGCAGGTCGTCTCGGTGACGTCCGGCGCGTACGAGTGCATCAGGGCCTCGTGGATCGTCGGGTCGAAGGGCTCGCCCTCCTTGCCGAACTGCTGCAGCCCCATCTTGGCGGCGACCGTCTCCAGCGATTCGGCCACCGACTTGAAGCCGCCGACCAGCTCGCCATGCTCCCGCGCGCGGCCGATGTCGTCCAGGGTCGGGAGCAGCTCCGTCAGGAGGGACGCGACCGCGATCTCCTTGACGGTGATCCGGTCCCGCTCCACCCGGCGGCGGTAGTTCTGGTACTCCGCCTGGAGCCGCTGGAGGTCCGTGGTGCGCTCGCTGAGCGCGGTACGGGCCTGGTCCAGCTGCGCCAGCAGGGCTACGTCCTGAGCTGCGCTTGCGTCCCCGGCCGGGGCCGCCTCGTCCTTCTCGGACTCGGCGGCCTTCGGCTCCTCGGGCGTGCCGTCGGCGGGGACTTCGGGCTTCTCCTCGAAGCCCGGGGTCTCCTCCGACATCAGGCAGCGCCGCCCTTCGGCTTCTCGTCGTCGACGATCTCGGCGTCGACGACGTCGTCGTCGGCCTTGTCCGAGGCGGCGTCACCGGCAGCGGCACCCGCGGCGCCCTGGGCGGCCTGCGCGTCGGCGTAGATCGCCTGGCCCAGCTTCTGGCTGACCGCGGCGAGCTTCTCGGTCGCGGTGCGGATCTCGGCGGTGTCCTCGCCCTTGAGCGTTTCCTTCAGCTCGGCGACGGCGGCCTCGACCTCGGTCTTGACCTCGGCCGGGACCTTGTCCTCGTTGTCCTTGACGAACTTCTCCGTCTGGTAGACGAGCTGCTCGCCCTGGTTGCGGGACTCGGCGGCCTCGCGGCGACGGTGGTCCTCGTCCGCGTACTGCTCCGCCTCCTGGCGCATGCGGTCGACCTCGTCCTTGCCGAGCGAAGAACCGCCGGTGACGGTCATCTTCTGCTCCTTGCCCGTGCCGAGGTCCTTGGCCGTGACGTGCATGATGCCGTTCGCGTCGATGTCGAAGGAGACCTCGATCTGCGGGACGCCACGCGGGGCCGGCGGCAGGCCGGTCAGCTCGAACATGCCGAGCTTCTTGTTGTACGCCGCGATCTCGCGCTCACCCTGGTAGACCTGGATCTGCACGGACGGCTGGTTGTCCTCGGCCGTCGTGAAGATCTCCGACCGCTTGGTCGGGATCGTGGTGTTGCGCTCGATGAGCTTGGTCATGATGCCGCCCTTGGTCTCGATACCCAGGGACAGCGGGGTCACGTCGAGGAGCAGGACGTCCTTGACCTCACCCTTGAGCACACCGGCCTGCAGCGTCGCGCCGATGGCGACGACCTCGTCCGGGTTGACGCCCTTGTTGGCGTCCTGACCGCCGGTGAGCTCCTTGACGAGCTCGGCGACGGCCGGCATGCGGGTGGAGCCGCCGACCAGGACCACGTGGTCGATCTCGGACAGGTTGATGCCCGCGTCCTTGATCACGTTGTGGAACGGGGTCTTGCAGCGGTCGAGCAGGTCCGCGGTCAGCTGCTGGAACTGCGAGCGCGTGAGCTTCTCGTCCAGGTGCAGCGGGCCCTCGGCGGAGGCCGTGATGTACGGCAGGTTGATCGTGGTCTCCGTGGAGGAGGACAGCTCGATCTTCGCCTTCTCGGCGGCCTCGCGCAGACGCTGGAGCGCCATCTTGTCCTTGGACAGGTCGACGCCGTGGCCGTTCTGGAACTGCTTCACGAGGTAGTCGACGACGCGCTGGTCCCAGTCGTCGCCACCGAGGTGGTTGTCACCGTTGGTGGCCTTGACCTCGACGACACCGTCGCCGATCTCCAGGAGCGACACGTCGAACGTGCCGCCACCGAGGTCGAAGACGAGAATGGTCTGGTCGTCCTTGTCGAGACCGTAGGCCAGGGCGGCGGCGGTCGGCTCGTTGACGATGCGCAGGACGTTCAGACCCGCGATCTCACCGGCCTCCTTCGTCGCCTGACGCTCGGAGTCGTTGAAGTAGGCCGGGACGGTGATGACCGCGTCCGTGACCTTCTCACCCAGGTACGCCTCGGCGTCGCGCTTCAGCTTCTGCAGGATGAAGGCGCTCATCTGCTGCGGGTTGAAGTCCTTGCCATCCAGGTTGATCTTCCAGTCAGTGCCCATGTGGCGCTTGACGGAGCGGATGGTCCGGTCCACGTTCGTGACCGCCTGGCGCTTGGCCACCTCGCCGACGAGGACCTCGCCGTTCTTGGCGAAGGCGACGACGGACGGCGTGGTCCTGGCGCCCTCGGCGTTGGTGATGACGGTGGGCTCGCCGCCTTCCAGAACGCTGACGACGGAGTTAGTGGTGCCCAGGTCGATGCCGACCGCACGTGCCATTTCAATTCCTCCAGCTGACTTGAGTGGAACAGACTCAACCATGACGCATCTCGGCGCGAACGTCAACAGAGCTGAGTCAGGTCGACTCAACCTTTAGGCCGCCCTTACGCGCAACCCTTTGGGGCGCCCGCGGCCCGCCCTCCTGGGGCTCCGCCCCACACCCACGCCTCAAACGCCGGCGGCGCTGGATTTCAGCCTCGCCGGCGTTTGAGGCGCGGGGTTCGGGGCGGAGCCCCGGCGGCGGCGCCGCAGCCGAACGGGTCACCACGCCGCGCGGCACCCCAAGACCGCCGGAGGCGTACGGCACGGTGCTGGCATGCCCCTCACACTCATCGCTCCGCGGGTGCGGGTACCCGCCGCCCCGCAGGCGAAGCGGGTGCTCGACCTCGCCGGGGCGCTGATCCTGCTGGCCCTGTGCGCCGCGCCGCTCGCACTGGCGACCGGGCTGCTGTACGTGACCCAGGGCGGGCGGCCCTTCGTACGGGAGCCCGCGGCCGGCCTGACCGGACGGCCGTTCCGGACTTGGCGGCTCCGCACCGCCGACGCCGGCCGGCTCGGCTCGGCCGTGGAGCGGTGCGGGCTCGACGCGATGCCCCAGTTGATCAACGTGCTGCGCGGAGAGATGTCCCTGGTCGGCCCGCGCCCCGAGCCTCGTACGGACCGCGCCGACCGGCTCCTCGTACGCCCCGGAATGACCGGACTCTGGCAGGTGAGCGCGCGCTCGGACCTCCCATGGGAGGAAATGGCGCTGCTGGACCGACACTATGTGGAGAACCACTGGCTGGGGATGGACCTGGCGATCCTCGCGCAGACCCCGCGGGCCGCCTACCGGCAAAGGCATGCCTGAGCGACACAGATCACCGCGCGCTCAGCTACATTGCGGCGTCGGGAGTGGGTAACCTCATGCCTTGACTCAATAAGTTACCGCTTAGTAAGTGCCGCCCGAGGAGCCCTCCCATGCAACTCGCCGCGATCATCGTGTCGCTGGTCATCACGGTGGTAGCCGTCGCGCTGTTCGGCCGTGCCACCGCGCAGATCTACCACTTCGTGCGCCTCGGCCAGCCAGTGCCCGCGGGCACGCGCACCGGCGACCCCACGCAGCGCACCATCACGCTGGTCAAGGAGTTCCTCGGCCACACCCGCATGAACCGTTGGGGCATCGTCGGGTTCGCGCACTGGTTCGTGGCGGTGGGCTTCTTCTCGCTGCTGCTGACCATCGTCAACGCCTTCGGTCAGCTCTTCCAGGCCGACTGGCTGATCCCGATCATCGGTGACTGGCTGCCGTACGAGATCTTCACCGAGTTCCTCGGCCTGATGACCGTGCTCGGCATCGTGACCCTGATCGTGATCCGGCAGCTGAACCGGCCGGGCGGGGCGGGGCGCAAGTCCCGTTTCACGGGCTCCAAGACGGGCCAGGCGTACTTCGTCGAAGCCGTCATCCTGATCGTCGGCGTCTGCATCATGACGCTGCGCGCGCTGGAGGGGGCCCAGCACGGCGTCGACGGCTGGGAGCCCGGCTTCTTCGCCTCGTACCCGCTGATCGCCGCGTTCGACGGGCTGAGCCTGAGCACGCTGCAGCACCTCACGTACTTCTTCGCGGCGCTCAAGATCGTCACGTCCTTCACCTGGATGATCACGGTCTCGCTCAACACCAACATGGGTGTCGCCTGGCACCGCTTCCTCGGCTTCCCGAACATCTGGTTCAAGCGCAACGCGGACGGTTCCACCGCCCTCGGCGCCCTCCAGCCGATGACCAGCGGTGGCAAGGAGATCGACTTCGAGGAGCCGGGCGAGGACGACGTCTTCGGCGTCTCGCAGGTCGAGCAGTTCTCCTGGAAGGGCATCCTCGACTTCTCCACGTGCACCGAGTGCGGCCGCTGCCAGTCGCAGTGCCCCGCCTGGAACACGGGCAAGCCGCTGTCCCCGAAGCTCCTGATCATGTCGCTGCGCGACCACGCGCACGCCAAGGCCCCGTACCTGCTCGCCGGTGGCGGCAAGGACATGGAGGGCAACGAGAAGGCCACGGCGGAGCAGCTGAAGGACGTCCCGGCGTCCGCCCTCGCCGAGGCCGAGCGCCCGCTGATCGGCACCGCCGAGGAGAACGGCGTCATCGACCCGGACGTGCTGTGGTCCTGCACCACCTGCGGTGCGTGCGTGGAGCAGTGCCCGGTCGACATCGAGCACATCGACCACATCGTCGACATGCGGCGCTACCAGGTGATGATCGAGAGCGCGTTCCCGTCGGAGGCGGGCACGATGCTCAAGAACCTGGAGAAGAAGGGCAACCCCTGGGGCCTGGCCAAGAAGCAGCGCGTCGAGTGGACCAAGGAGGTGGACTTCGAGGTCCCGATCATCGGCAAGGACGCGGAGGACCTCTCGGAGTTCGACTACCTGTACTGGGTCGGCTGCGCGGGCGCCCTGGAAGACCGGGCCAAGAAGACCACGAAGGCCTTCGCGGAGCTCCTGAACATCGCGGGCGTCAAGTTCGCGATCATGGGCGGCGACGAGAAGTGCACCGGTGACTCCCCGCGCCGCCTGGGCAACGAGCCGCTGTTCCAGCAGCTGGGCCAGGAGAACGTGGCCATGCTGAACATGGCCTTCGGCGAGGACGACGAGGACGAGTCGACCAAGAAGCCGAAGTCGGCGAAGCGGATCGTCTCCACCTGCCCGCACTGCTTCAACACCATCGCGAACGAGTACCCGCAGCTGGGCGGCGAGTACGAGGTCATCCACCACACGCAGCTGCTCCAGCACCTGATCGACGAGGGTCGGCTGACGCCGGTCACGCCGGTCGACGGGCTGATCACGTACCACGACCCGTGCTACCTGGGCCGCCACAACAAGGTCTACACGCCGCCGCGCGAGATCATGTCGGCCGTGCCGGGGCTGCGCCAGCAGGAGATGCACCGCCACAAGGAGCGGGGCTTCTGCTGCGGCGCGGGTGGCGCGCGGATGTGGATGGAGGAGCGGATCGGCAAGCGCATCAACAACGAGCGCGTGGACGAGGCCCTCTCCCTGAACCCGGACATCGTCTCGACCGCCTGCCCGTTCTGCCTGGTCATGCTGACCGACTCGGTGAACGGCAAGAAGAACGACGGCCAGGCCAAGGAACACGTCCAGGTCGTCGACGTCGCCCAGCTCCTCCTGGAGTCGGTGAAGGCGCCGGGCCCGACGGAGGCGGAACTGGCCGAGGCCGCCGCCGCGGAGGCCGCCGAGGCCGCTGCCGCGGAGGCCGCCGCCAAGGCCGAGGCGGAGGCGAAGGCGAAGGCTGCCGCCGAGGCGAAGGCAAAGGCGGAAGCCGAAGCCGCGGCCAAGGCAGAGGCCGAGGCCGCGGCCAAGGCGGAAGCCGAAGCCAAGGCAGAGGCCGAGGCGAAGGCCGCTGCCGAGGCCGAGGGCGAGGGCGAGGGCAAGGGCGAGCCGGTCGCCGAGACCGCAGAGGCCGAGCCCGCGCCGAAGGCAGAGGCTCCGGCCGAGGCTGGGGCCGAGCCCGAGGCGAAGGCAGATGCCGAGCCCGAGGCCGAAGCCGAGCCCGAGGCGAAGGCAGAGGCTCCGGCCGAGGCTGAGGCGAAGCCCGAGGCGAAGCCCGAGGACGCCAAGTAGGCCCTGGGCGCACCCTCACACCGCACCACGCCGGAACGGCCGGTCCCCACTCGGGGACCGGCCGTTCCGGCGTTCAGGGCAGGACGTCAGGCCTGGTCGGAGGACCGGTTGCGACGCAGCATGGCGAAGCCCAGACCCGCCGCACCGACCGCGGCCATGCCGCCGCCCGAGGCGAGCAGCAGAGGGGTGTCGCCCTTCGGCGTGGTGACCCCTTCCGCGCCGGCCTTCACGCCGCCCTTCGGGACGACCTTGTCGACGACGGGCTCGGCGACGTACGTCTTGGCGTCCTTCTTCGGGTCCACGGTGTACTTCTCGATCAGCTTGCCGTTGGAGTCGTAGACCCAGCTGTTCCCGCCGCCCTTGCCGTCGATGACGACGAACTTCACCCGCTTCCCGTCCTGGACGAGCTTGTACGCCCAGCCGTCGTTCCACAGGCTCGGGTGCTTCAGGTCGATCGTGCCGAGGGCGTTGCCGTTCGGCAGGGAAATGTCGACGCGCTTGCCGCCGCGGCCGTCGACCAGCTTGGCGATCCGCCCGTCGGGCGTGGTCACCCGGACCGAGCTCTCCTTCTTGACCTCCGGCTTCGGCTTCGGCTTCGGCCCCGGCTTCTCGCCGCCCTCGACCCACGAGGTCACGGTGCCGTTCGGCTGGAGGACCACGTGCAGTCCGTTGCTCTGCCCGTACGCCGCGCCCCCGCCCTTGCTGACCAGCGTGTCCAGCTTCGTGGAGCCGGAGAAGATGTCCGCCTCGAAGTGGCGGTCGGAGATCTTGTAGACCTTGGCGACGGAGCCGTCGGCCAGCTTCACGGTGGTGACGTACGCACGCACGCTCCGGCTCGGCTTGGCCGGCGGGACGGTCGGGTCCACCGAGGGCTTCACCGACGGCTCCACCGACGGCTCCACGGACGGGTCCACCGACGGCTGCTCGATGCCGGGCAACACCTCCGGCTCCGGGACGGCCGGGGAGTCCGCGAAGGCGGACCCGACCGGGAGGGCCAGGACGGCGGCCGCGCCGGTGACGACGGCGGCGGTACGGAGGGTGGTGCGGCGGGTGGTGCGGCGCATGGCGGGTGGCTCTTCTCGTGCTCGTTCGGTCGGTCTGTCTTCCGTCGACACACACGAAGCTACGGACCCGATATGTGCGTATTCCGTCGGCAACGTAACGAAGGCCCGCAGAATGCGACGCAAACGCGTAAATCAGACAGCTCGGGGTTCCCCTAAGGGATGTCACAGGTCAGCCGCAAAGGGTGCGTGTTCCGGCCGCCCGGCCACCAGGACCCGCAGGACCAGGTACGTTCGATCACGTGGCTGGATTCAGGATCGGACGCGGCCGGGACAACAACCGCCCGCCCCAACAACCCCCGCAGCAGCAGCCGTACGGCCGGCAACCGCCACCGTACGGCCGGCAGCCCTACCCTCCCGCCGGACCTCCGCCCCCGCAGCAGCAGTGGCCGCAGCCGGGCGCCGGGGGGCACGGTGAGCCCGAGTACTTCGACCCGTACGGACAGCAGCCCCCGCAGCAGCCCCCGTACGGCCACGGAGGGCCCGGCCCGGGCTACACGAACGACAACCCGGGGCACACCCAGGTCTTCGCCTTCGGCGAGGACCCGTACGGCCAGGGCGCGACGTACCAGGCCGGCGGGGCCCCGCCGGCGCCGGCCGGGCCGCGACTGCCCTGGAAGGAGCTGCTCCGCGGCATCGTGACCCGGCCAGGGCAGACCTTCCTCCAGATGCGCGACCACGCCGTCTGGGGCCCGGCGCTGACCGTGACCTTCCTCTACGGGCTCCTCGCGGTCTTCGGCCTCGACGACGCCCGCCAGGACGTGATCAACGCGACCCTGTCGAAGGCCGTCCCGATCGTCCTCTCCGCCGGTGCCGCCTTCGTCATCTGCGGCCTGCTCCTGGGCGCGGTCACGCACACGCTGGCCCGCCAGCTGGGCGGCGACGGGGCCTGGCAGCCGACCGTGGGCCTGTCGATGCTGGTGATGTCGCTGTCGGACGCCCCGCGCCTGCTCTTCGCGGTGTTCCTGGGCGGCGACAACGGCGTGGTCCAGGTCCTGGGCTGGGCCACCTGGGTGGCGGCCGGCGCGCTCTTCACCTCGCTGATCAGCAAGTCGCACGACCTGCCCTGGCCGAAGGCGCTGGGGGCGTCCGCGATCCAACTGATCGCGCTGCTGTCGATCATCAAGTTGGGCACGCTGTAACCCTCGGACACGCAGAAGCAAGGGGCCCGCCGCGCGATCACCGCACGGCGGGCCCCTTGCTTCTGCCCGGAGTCCCCGGAGTCCCTCTAGGCGTCGAGGACCTGTCCCTCACGCTTCACGACGGGCGGCTGGACGGACCAGGGGAACTCGATCCAGTCGTCGGTGCGCTTCCAGACGTACTCGCACTGCACCAGGGAGTGCGACTTCTCGTAGATGACGGCGGAGCGCACCTCGGCGACGTGGCCGAGGCAGAAGTCGTGCACCAGCTTCAGCGTCTTGCCGGTGTCGGCGACGTCGTCGGCGATCAGCACCTTCTTGTTCGTGAAGTCGATCGCCTCGGGCACGGGCGCCAGCATGACCGGCATCTCCAACGTGGTCCCGACGCCCGTGTAGAACTCCACGTTCACGAGGTGGATGTTCTTGCAGTCGAGCGCGTACGCCAGCCCGCCCGCGACGAACACCCCGCCCCGGGCGATGCTCAGGATGATGTCGGGCTCGTAGCCGTCGTCGGCGATGGTCTGCGCCAGCTCGCGCACGGCGCGCCCGAACCCCTCGTAGGAGAGGTTTTCGCGTACTACGTCACTCATGCCTCGTGCCTCACCTGGGTGCGGTGGAAGTTCTGGAAGGAGCGCGAGGCGGTCGGTCCGCGCTGCCCCTGGTACCTGGATCCGTAGCGGTCGCTGCCGTACGGGAACTCCGCGGGCGAGCTGAGGCGGAACATGCACAGCTGCCCGATCTTCATGCCCGGCCAGAGCTTGATCGGCAGCGTGGCGAGGTTCGACAGCTCCAGGGTCACGTGACCCGAGAACCCGGGGTCGATGAACCCGGCGGTCGAATGCGTCACCAGGCCGAGGCGGCCGAGGCTGGACTTCCCCTCCAGTCTGGAGGCGATGTCGTCGGGCAGCGAGATGACCTCGTACGTCGAGGCGAGGACGAACTCACCGGGGTGCAGGATGAAGGCTTCATCCCCCTCCGGCTCGACCATGCGGGTCAGGTCGGCCTGCTCGATGGCGGGGTCGATGTGGGCGTACCGGTGGTTCTCGAACACCCGGAAGAACCGGTCGAGGCGTACGTCGATGCTGGAGGGCTGCACCATCGATTCCTCGAACGGGTCGATGCGAACCCGTCCGCTGTCGATCTCGGCCCGGATGTCTTTGTCAGAGAGAAGCACGTCCCGAGGATACGCAGGCGCACGGGCCACCCCCAATCGAGAGCGGCGCCCCGCGCGCCCCGGCCCTGCTCCTACCGCTTGGCGCCACCCACGGGCACGGCCTGCCGCAACCGCGCGCACCGCGGACACCGCAGCAGCCGTCCCGGCCCGATCCGGCCGGCACCGAGATGCTGCAGCGGGAAGGAGGCGGTACTGAAAACGTGCCCTTCGGCACAACGGACGACGGTGTGCTCCATCGAGTCCCTTTCCCCACGAGCTGTACTGCGACGAATCGCCACATTAGGGGATGATCGGGACCCACTCCAGCCGCCGCTCCGAACCCATACGGTACGCCCCAACTCCCGCGCACACACGCTCCGGTGCACACCACACATGACAACGACCCCGCGGCAAATACACCGGGGGTCGACCATGGGGTACAGTGAGCAACGATACGGCTCCAGGCAACTGGACCGATATGCGGATGTAGTTTAATGGTAGAACATGAGCTTCCCAAGCTTATAGCGCGGGTTCGATTCCCGTCATCCGCTCTTCCAAGAAGGCCCGGGTCACAGACCTGGGCCTTCTTCGTTGTCTGGACCTCTCAAGCCTTGTCATGCCCTTCGCGTGCCCCAACTCCCGCGAATGCCCTACCCAGAGGGCCCTTCATGCACCACTTGCACCACCCAGGCGCGGGGGCGTCCCATATCGCGAGATCCATTTCATGCGATCTGGGCCACAAGCAACCCCCTGTTCGCAAATTCACCTCCCCAAAGCCGCACGGACGCCCGCGCACGCAGACAGCCCGGTTCGCGCGATACGCACGGACCTCGCCAGCGAGAAGACGCCCCAGGCAGCGCGCAGCATCCGATACCTCTGATCCGGTCGATGATCACAGGAAGCGACCGATCGGTGACGTGTTGTCAGTGGCAGGTGCTTTCATGGGTCAGTTGCGCAGGGAGGCGTAACGCGACTGGTGGGGGAGATGCAGCTGTGCCCTGGATCAAGGACTACGTGCGGTCGGACGGCACTCCGGTCAGAGGTCACGTCCGACTCCCGGTCGGCGCACGCCGGGAGACCGCGCTGCTGGGCATATTCGTGGCCGGAGCGTTCATCCTCGGCAATGGCACGACGACGGCAGGCGCGGGTACAGAGCCAGGACAGGGGTTACCCCAGCCGCAATCCACGGTGGTCTACCCGATCAGGTGGCCTGCATGGGAGAACCAGCAGGCACCGCTGCCGCAGCCGACGGTCTCGTATCCGATTGTTTTCCCCGGCGCAGGGAGCGGCCGGTGAGCCACCGTCCCACTCGGCGCCGGCCAATCCGAAGCCGTCGGCCCCGTAAGCAGAAGGGTTCCGACTTCCAATTCTTCTTGGTGATCGGCATGGTCGGCGCTGTGGCAGCCAGCTTCATCGTGTCCATGGCGTCCTGGGTGGCCGAGCACCTGTGGATCCTCCTACTCCCGCTCGCCGCTCTAGCAGGCGTGGTCGCAGTCGGGATGTACCTGCAGAGAGAGGCAGCGCGCCGGGAGGTCATACGAGCGCAGGGCCTCCGGTACGTGGTGGAACATCTGGACGGCCTGCACTACACCCAGTTCGAGTATGCCGTGCGCGACCTGCTGCGCCGAGACGGCTGTCAGGACGCGGAGCAGGTTGGTGGGGGTGGCGACCAGGGAGCCGATGTGAAGGCCACGGACCCGTTCGGGAGACGTTGGGTGATTCAGTGCAAGCACCGCAAGAAAGGCTGGTCCGGGTCTGCGGTCGGCACCCCCGACCTCCAGCGCCTCAACGGCACCGGCCGCCAGATCCACGGCGGCGACGTCATCGTGATGCTCACCAACGGCCGGTTCTCCAAGGAGGCCCCCAACTTCGCCAAGTCCCAACGCCTCCACCTGGTCGACCGCCACCTCCTCGCCCAGTGGGCCAGCGGATCACACCCCCTGTGGGAGCTCCTCCCCGCCGTCCCACCACCCCGTAAGCCCACCTCTCTCTCGTGACCACAGCCAGGGGACAGTCCGACCGCCTCGACAAGCTGCGGCGTGGAAACGCCGTTGGGGCCAGGCACGCTGTGCCTGGCCCCAACAGGAGAACCTCCCAGGGGAGCCCACCTGCACCAGCGTCCTCTTCGTACGCGGCGGCCACTGCTGCATCGCCGCTCTGCACTCATTCCAAGCCGGTGGCTTCAAGGTGGGCGATGAAGGCTGCGATGAGCCGGGGGCGCGTCACATCGGGGACAGCCGCGTCGGGCAGATCCTCTTCCAGCCCCCATGCGGTGTTGAAGGTCATCGCCGCCCCTTCGGGGACGACGTGCTCCCGGAGCCAGCCGACGAAGTTCGCAGCCGCCTGGGCGGTGGAGTCGAGAATCGAGATGCCTTCCGGCTGAACCCGTGCGTACCCTTCCAGCTCTTCGCCTTCGAGGGTGATGCCGTAATGCATGGCCGAGCCTCGGATCTGCCCGCCCTCCTGCACCCGGATGAACTCGTCCGGATCGCGCTCCAGAAGCCTGGCCTTCAAGCTGTCGTACGTCAGGCCCCAGTTTTCCCCCTCTATGGGGGTGAAGACGTACATGGTGCGCAGTTCGGCGAGCTGGGACGCGTCCACGGGTGTACTCCTTGGCGGTGCAGGGTGGGTCAGGGAACGTAGCGGGCATAGCCCTTGACGCCGTATGCCGCCATCATCACGCGCCAGTAGGCGACAGAATCGGGATCGTTGGTGACCGTCTCCACTCCGCGCATCTCGGTGTTGCGGGGGTCGTTCAGTGCGGCGGCATACTTCTGCAGCTCGTTCCGGTCAGGGTCGAAGAGGAACTCCTTCTTGCCCGTCTGGTGATTGGCGCGGAGCTCTTCGAGCGACCGGTAGCACTTCTTGCCAAAGGGCGAGACGGCGACCGCGGTGGAGCAGGTGCAGTGGCGGCACGACCAGGACCACGGCGAGGAGGCGTGGCCGCAACCGCGGAAGCGTCTGGGTCTCGAACCATCCGCCGGAAGCGAGCATGTGACGGCGAGCTGTGCCGGGGGTGGGATCGCCGAGTTCCGCCGGGTCAATGCCCAGGTTGGCAACTTCGACGATCTGGTCGGCGACGGCCTTGACCTCATCGCGCACAACCTTCGGGTAGCCGACCTCATCCTCAGCGTGGAAGGCGTACTCCCATACCCACCGGTCCTCGGTCACCGGGCGGCCCGCCGACCGTACGGATACCTGCTTCGGTGGCGGCGGCATTGCGAATGCGGCTGATCTCGGCGGCGACGTCACGCGCCTCGGCGAGGTCGGTGACCTCGCCGGCGCGGGCCTCGAGCACGCGAAGCCGGGCGGCGGTCTCCGGATGCCGGGCAATGGCCACCCGGTCCGGGCGGAAGCCGCCGGGACAGGAAACGGCAGGTCAGAAGCCATATGGGTCACTGCGCGCCAGAGATTCCCAAGCTTATGGCGCGGGTGCGATTCCCGTCATCCGCTCCATGGCAAAGCCCCAGGTCAGCGACCTGGGGCTTTTGCGTTGCCCAGGCCTCTCAATGCTCGCCGCACCCTCCGCGTACATCAACTCGCGGGAATGCCCTGCCCGGAGGGCCTTTCGCGCACCACTTGCACCCCCTAGTCCACGGAGGCCCCCCGGCGCCTTTCTCCGGACCCACCGGCGAAGGGCGCCGCCGTGCCCACGGCACGGCGCGCCCGGCCGGCGCCGCCTGACCGCCGAGACGGCCTCCGCCCTGTCGGACATCAGAGGCCGCCGATGAGGCGTGGATCACATTCCGGGGGTGGGGCCTCACACTTCGGGGTTCTGAATCGCTCAAAGCCCGTAACGCATCCGCGACGGGAGAGCCTCGATGTCCCACACCGTCGCCAATACCGGCAAGTTCTCTTACGTCACTGCACATTGAGGAACCGACATGATGCGAAAACTGGCTTCGTTGCCCGGTGGAAGAGTGGGGAAATGGGTCGTCCTCGCGCTCTGGGCGGCCCTACTGATCCCGGTTCTGATGCTGGCCGGCCAGCTCGGCGACGTCGAGGAGAACGACAACTCGGCCTGGCTGCCCGGTAACGCGGAGTCGACCAAGGTCGTCGCCCGGACCGAGAACTTCCAGCGCGCCGATACCGTGCCCGCGATCGTGATCTACGACCGGCCCGACGGCGTCACCGCTGCCGACATGGCCGAGGCCCAGGCCGACACCGAAGCCTTCAAGGGCATTGAAAACGTTGTCGGGGAGCCACAGGGGCCGTTGAAGGCCCAGGACGGCAAGGCCATCCAGACCGTGGTCCAGGTCCGCAAGGACAAGACGGGCTGGGAAGGGATCGGCAGGACCGTCGACGCGATCACCAAGGTCGGTGAGGAGAACGCCAACGGTCTCGGCTTCCACGTCACCGGACCGGCCGGTTACGCGTCCGACTCGATCAAGGCGTTCAGCGGAGGGGGCGCCCTGACCACGATCACCGCACTGGTCGTCGTCGTGATGCTGCTGCTCACCTACCGCAGCCCGTTGCTGCCACTGCTGCCGCTGCTGACCGTGGGCGTCGCCCTGGCCACGTCGGAGGCGGTGATCTACCTGTTGGCGAAGAACGCCGGACTCGTCGTCAACAAGCAGACCAGTTTCATCCTGACCGTGTTGGTGTTCGGCGCCGCCACCGACTACGCCCTCCTGCTCATCTCGCGGTACCGGGAGGAGTTGCTGCGGCACGAGGACCGGCACGAGGCGATGGCAGAGGCCCTGTACCGCTCCAGTCCCGCGATCATCGCCAGCGCCGCGACCGTCGCGGTCAGCCTGACGCTGCTGATGCTGGCCACTCTCAGCTCCACCCAGGGGCTCGGACCGGCCTGTGCCGTCGGCATCCTCGTCGGGCTGCTCGCCATGGTCACCCTGATGCCGGCCCTGCTGGTCATCTGCGGCCGCTGGATCTTCTGGCCGGTGAAGCCCTCGTACGGATCGGCCGAGGCGACCAAGGAAGGCATTTGGAACCGGGTCGGCACCGCTGTCTCCCGTCGACCGCGGATCGTGTGGATCGGCACCACGCTCGTCCTCGGCATCATGGCGATCGGGGTACTCGGGCTCAAGGCCGACGGACTTTCCAACAAGGACCAGTTCACCAGCACACCGCAGATGGCCGTCGGCGAGAAGATCCAGTCCGAGCACTTCCCGGCCGGGGCGGGCGATCCCGTCTACGTCGTGGCCAAGGCCGCCTCGGCGGAGCAGGTGAGGGCCGCGCTGTCCGGCGTACCGGGGGTCGTCGGTGTCTCGCCGCCGACGGTCAAGGACGGCGAGGCCATCATGCTCGGGGAACTCGAGGACGACCCCAGCGGCAAGGCCGCGATACGCACCGTCGAGCAGGCCAGAATCGCGGTCCACGAGATCGAGGGCGCGGATGCCCAGGTCGGCGGCAGCACGGCGATCACGCTCGACACTCAGGAAGCGGCCGCCCGCGACTCCAAGGTGATCATCCCCATCGTGCTGGTGGTGGTGCTCCTCATCCTCGCGCTGCTGCTGCGGGCGATCGTCGCGCCGCTGTTGCTCATGGCGACGGTGGTGCTGTCGTTCGGAGCGGCCCTCGGCGTGAGCAGTCTGGTGTTCAACCAGGTGTTCCACTTCGCCGGCGCTGAAGCCTCGTTCCCGCTCCTGACGTTCGTGTTCCTTGTCGCCCTGGGCATCGACTACAACATCTTCCTGGTCACCCGGGTGCGCGAAGTGGCGCTGGTGGAGGGGACCCGGCGCGGCGCGCTGCTGGGTCTGTCCACCACCGGGGGTGTGATCACCTCAGCGGGTCTGGTGCTGGCCGGCACCTTCGCGGCGATGGCCTCGCTGCCGCTGGTGTTCGCGGCCGAACTCGGGTTCGCGGTGGCGTTCGGCGTGCTGCTGGACACCATGATCGTCCGCTCGGTGCTGGTCACCGCGCTGACGCTGGACGTCGGTCGATGGATGTGGTGGCCCGGCAAACTGTTCAGGGACCACGACGCCCCCCGGCCGCCGGCGGCCAAGCCCGAACTCGAACCCGCTCTCAGGGGCGTGTGACAACCTCAATGAAGGCCCAGGTCAGAGACCTGGGCCTTCGGGCGGGCGTCACCCGTGTGCCTCGCTTCGCGGCCGACGTGATGCAGACCGCCACCGCGCGTGTGAGCGTGGTTCCGAGAGGAATCCGCA
This sequence comes from Streptomyces sp. NPDC059874, assembly GCF_042731135.1. NCBI lineage: Bacteria > Bacillati > Actinomycetota > Actinomycetes > Kitasatosporales > Streptomycetaceae > Streptomyces > Streptomyces sp. NPDC059874. The sequence continues at coordinate 6,059 of NZ_JBHWJY010000011.1, read as the reverse complement.
CCCCACGCACCAAGAGGAGTCGCCGTCATGGACGGTAAGCAGGACAAGCGACAGGAGCCGGGCAAGGGCCGCGAGGCGCAGAGCCACCATCGCCCCGGGGACCCCGCGCACCCCCAGCCGGGCAAGCCGTCCCACGAGCAGGCACAGAAGCAGGGACAGAAGCAGGGACAGAAGCCGGGTCAGAAGGAGACCTCGCGCCGCCGCGAGGACGACCTGCTGCGCGAAGAGGACCTGCACGACGAGTCGTTTTGACCAGAGCAGCACTCCTGCGCACGCCCAGAGCCCGGCCGGTCCCCAGTCACCCCGGCCTGGCTCTGTTGCGTCCAGCCCGGCACGAAACCACGTGGCGCGTGCCGGGCCCCTTGGCGCGCGGTTCAGCTCAAGTGATGGATGTCGTTGAGGGCCTGCACCGTGGCGGTGCCGTCCTCCTCGTACGTCACCGTCGACAGGGAGGCCGCCGCGACTTCCATGCGGAACAGGCTGTGTGGCGGGGCCTGGAGGGCGAGGCGGATCAGGGTTCTGACCGGTACGACGTGGGAGACGACCAGGACCGTGGCGCCGGCGTGCCGGGCCAGGAGACCGTCTCGTACGGCGGCGACCCGGCGGGTGACCTGTCGCATGGTCTCGTCCGCGCCCGTGGGCGGGCTCTCGGGCGAGGCGAACCATGCGCTCAGGTCGTCCGGGTAGCGTTCGCGGACTTCGCCGAAGGTCAGACCCTCCCAGGAGCCGAAGTCCGCTTCCCGCAGGTCCGGGTCGACCCGGACGCTCAGGCCGAGGCGCGCGGCCACGGCCTGAGCGGTCTCCTGACAGCGCCGCATCGGTGACGTGACGACCGCCTCGATGTCGCCGCGGTGGGCGAGGGCGTCTGCTGCCGCCTGGGCTTGGCGGCGTCCGACCGGTGAGAGTCCCGGGTTGGATCCTCCGCTGCCGGAGATCCGCCGCCCGGGGGTGAGCAGGGTTTCGCCGTGCCGCAGCAGTACGAGCGTCGTCACGTCACTCACTTCGAGGTCTGCGCGAAGTGGTCGCGTACGCAGTCGGTCTGCTTCTCCATGATGTCGATGATGCCCTCGACCACGTTCAGGTCGGCGTCCTCGGCGATCTCCAGGATCCGCGACCAGTCGAAGAAACTGCGGGTCGGGTCGTTGGTGATGGGGAAGATGCGGATGGTGGCCTCGTAGTTGGCGACTCCGCTGGTGGGGGCGACGGCCCGGTAGGACTGGGTCCTGTTGATCTCGTCGCGGGCGGCGATCTCCTGCTGGACGACGTTGCCGCTGAGCGTGAGCTTGAAGTCGTAGCGCGCCGGGACCGTTTCCACCGAGCCGCCCTCGACCCAGCTGACGTCCCGGTGGACGTCCAGGTCGCCGGGGGACACCATCTCCAGGATCTGCATGGCGTCGCGGACGGTCGCCCACACGGTGTCCGGGTCGGCGTCGAGGATGGTGGAGTGGTACATGGTGTGCTTGCGCTGGATCGTCGGCACGGAATTCTCCTTCTTGCGGTGGTTGACGGTCATCGCTTGGTGATGACGTGGTTCCCGAGGATCAGGTAGTCGATCTCGGTACCCATGAAGCAGTTCAGGGCGTCGGTCGGCGTGCACACGATGGGCTCGCCGGCGACGTTGAACGAGGTGTTGATCAGGCAGGGCGTGTCGGTGAGTTCGATGAACCTCCGCAGCAGCGCCGTGAGCCGCGGGGTTCCCTCGTCCGTCAGGGTCTGGATGCGCGAGGTGCCGTCCACGTGCACGGCGCCGGGGATCCGGTCCTTGTACTCGTCGCGGACGGGGAAGACGAACGTCATGTACGGGGAGCTGGTCTTGCGCCCCATGTCGAAGATCTTCGGCGCCTGCTCCTCGAGGACGAGGGGAGCGAACGGGCGGAAGGGTTCGCGGTGCTTGACCCGGGTGTTGATGATGTCCTTGATGTCGCTGAAGCCCGGGTTGGCGATGATGCTGCGGTGCCCCAGCGCGCGCGGCCCGTGCTCGACGCGGCCTTCGAACCAGCCGATGACGACCTTCTCCGTCAGCAGCTTCGCCACGTGCTCGACGACCTCGCCGTCGTCCAGGCGCGAGGCGACCACGCGGTCGGCGAAGCCCTCGATGGCCTCCTCGATCGCGGCCTCGTCGTAGGCCGGGCCCAGGTACGGGCTGACGGGTGCGGCGGCGGCCACGATGTCGGCGGGTGCGGTGTCGGGGTGGTTCAGCCAGGCGTGGGCCGCGGCTCCGATGGTGATGCCGGTGTCGGAGGCGCCGAAGCTGACCTGCATGTCCTCGAAGCGCGAGCCCTCGAACAGTGGGGTGTTGTTCAGGCAGTTCAGGGCGACGCCGCCCTCGAACAACAGCCGGTCCAGATCCGTCCGCTTCTCCAGGTGGCGAACCTGGTGGGCGGTGGCGACGTTCAGCATCTCCTGCGCTGCGGCGGCGACGCCGGACGTGTATTCGAGGGTGTCCTCGAAGGGTCCGAAGTACTCCTCGAACAGCGCGTCGTGGCTGTGGAGGTTGTCGGTCTCCAGGGGCTTGCTGAAGGTGTACGTGCCGTCGTCGTGCAGCCTCAGGAGGTTGTCGATGAACGGGTTCGGAACGGGCGGCTCGGCGTAGCCGGCCAGGCCCATCACCTTGTACTCGTCGTTGTTGGGGACGAAGCCGAGGAAGCGGGTGATGGAGGAGAACAGGGTGCCCATGGAGTAGTGGGCGCCGGTGACGGTGTCGTCGAAGACGGTGATCCTGCCGTCGCGGATCTCGCCCGTCAGGGTCGAGAAGCGCTCGGCGCGGCCGTCGCTGACGAGGAACGCCGCGTCCTTCATGCCGGCGAGGTAGTAGCCGGTCGTGGCGTGGGCCAGGTGGTGGGGAACGAAGCGGACCTTGGCCGGGTCGGGGCGGTGTCCGGTGCGGGCCTCGAAGTCCGCGAGGATCGCCTCGTGGCTGACGACCTTGTCGAACAGGTCGGTCATGTTGCCGATGAGGCCGGCCTTCGTGTCCTCCGGCGCCGCCGAGGCGCGGATACCGTCCTGGATCTCCTCCAGGATCTGGGCGGACCAGTTCCAGGGGAAGGCGAACACGTCGACGTCGTCGAACGTGATCCCGGCTTCCTTCAGGCACCAGTCGATCGCGTTCACGGGGAAGTCGGTGGTCTTCTTGTCCCGGTTGAGGCGTTCTTCCTCCACCGCGGCGACCAGGCGGCCGTCGATCAGGAGTGCGGCGGCGGCGTCGTGGCCCAAGAGGTAGTGCTTGTTGATGCCGGTCGCGCCGAAGCGTTCGGAGAAGAACTCCGACACCCGACTGAAACCATTACATCCGAGAACAATCACAGCATTCTTTCCTGTTATAGGTCTACTTGGCGAGCAACAGGTCGCGGAGCTTCTCCCCGGCCGCGGGTGCCTGGCACAGGCCGGCGCCGGTGAATCCGGCCGCGTACAGGAAGCGGCGGGTGGGGTGTTCCCCGATGAAGGCGCTGTTGTCGGGGCTGGCGTCGAAGTCACCGCTCCACCCGCGGTGCAGGCCGATGCCGTCCAACGCGGGGAACAGCGCGCCGAGATGGCCGGCGATGCGGCCGAGCCAGGCTTCGCGTGTTTCCCCCGCCTTGGGTGCGCCCATGGCGAGGAGGACGCGGTCCTTCCACGAGCGGATCCGCAGACCGGATGCGGCGTGCATCGTCATGGGCAGCTCGGGATGCGGGGCGGGCAGGACGTCGGTGAGCAGCATCTCCATCGTGTGGGGCGTCAGCGGCAGGTCGACCGATGCCATGGACGCCACCTCGCCGGCCCAGGGCCCGGCGGTGCACACGATGGTGTCCGCCTTGATGCTGCCCTGCGGGGTGTGGACGGTGTTGTCGTCGTCGATGCCCGTGACGGGTGTGTGGGTGAACAGGCGCGCGCCGTGATTGCGGGCGCCGGCGGCGTACCCGCGGACGATGTCCAGGCCGTCCACGTGGTACGCCTCGGGGGACCATGCGGCGGCCAGGACGGCGCGCTCGTTGACCAGCGGGTTGAGTTCGGCCGCTTCGCGGGCACTGATCAGGTCGACCTGGACGCCGGCGGCCCGCTGGGCCTGGTGACCGGCCTCGAAATCGGCGATCTGCTGTTCGTCGGTGAACAGCGCCATGAACCCCAGCCGCTTCAGGGCGAGGGGAGCCGCGGTGCGGCGGGCGAAGTCGTGATAGGCGTTCAGGCTGCGCACGGCCCTGCGACCGGTGTCGGGGTTGCCGGGGAAGTAGGTGCGGACCATGCCCGCCGTGTGCGCGGACGCCCCTCCGCCGAGGCCTCCGCGTTCCAGCAGCACGGTGTCCACGCCGGCTTCGGCGAGGTGGTGGGCGGCGGAGGTTCCGATCACGCCCCCGCCGATGACGACGGCATCAGCGCGGGCAGGCAGGACGCTCAAGGTCTTCCTTCTCCTGTGGTGAGGGGGTTCGGGTGGCGGGGCTGAGTGCCGGTGTCGTCATCTCCTCGGCATCTCCTCGGCATCTCCTCGGCGGACTCGGCCCCGGGCACGGCTACGCGCCCTGCTGGCGCAGGTGGTCCCCGGTCTCCCACGGGTACAGCTGGAGGTTCCAGCCGCCGAGGCAGTTGATGTAGAGGGCCATCTGACTGGCGACGGCGTAGAAGTCGTCACGGTCGAGGTCGTCCAGGACGGCGAGGAAGCGCTGGGTGAACGCCCACAGCTTCTCCAGACCGCAGTAGCCCAGGAACTCGGCGGGGACGCCGACCAGGAGACGGGTCATGTGGACGAGGGACTCCATGGGCATGCCCTGGACGACGGCGCGGACGATGCCGCCGTACGCCGCGTAACCCAGGGGCCTGGTCTCCCCGTTGACGAACAGCAGGGTGGGCAGGACGGTGCCGAAGTTGCCCGCCTGGGAGGGAATGATGCCCCGGTGGAGGTCGTCCAGCTCGGCCGGGGGCTCGAGCCAGATCTTCTCGGTCTCGGCGACGATGTCGGCGATCAGGCCACTGGCGTCGGCGTTGTTGGCGTGGAGCGTCGGGATGCGGTGGCCGCCCGGCTCGCCCGCGCGACGGACCTCGGCGCGGATCAGCTTCTTCGTCGAGTAGACGGCGTCCCAGATCGCGGCCCCGGCCTCCAGCAGGGCGGGCATGTCCGCCTCACGGATCTGGCCTACCGGGGTGGCGGGCATCGGCTCGGTCAGGGTTCCGTACTTGATGCCCAGGTGCTGCAAGCCGGAGAGGAACACCGTGCCGTTGGGGGCCTCACGCCGGTCGGGGATGCGGGTGGCGTGGGGGGTGTGCAGCAGGGCGGGTATCGGCGATACGTGGTAGAGGTGCTCTCCCGCGATCAGGGCGTGGCCCTGGAGGCTCTGGTAGGGCAGGGACTCCCACAGGGCATCCGCGAGTTCCGGATTGCGGTCATCAAGGTCGGCGGTGACCGTGATGCCGAGGTCCGGCCAGGAGATCTCGACCTGACGGCCAGGCAACTTCTCGGACAAGACTTTCCCCGTTCGTTGGTTCTGCTTGCCCATGGAGTACATCGCCAACAGGCCTGCTTCAGGCAGGCGTTGAAAACATGATCTTGAGCAGCCCGAGATCCCCGTAGTTCGTGCGTTTCTACGAAACCGCAGCTCAGGTGGGTTTGTGGGCGGCGGGTTGGTGGTTCCCGGCTCGGCCGCGCCTGCCCCGGAGACCCGTCTACGATCCGCCGCCGCGCCGGTACGCCCCCGGACCGCGAGGGGGGAGCGGGGATGTCCGAGTCGGAACGGATCACGACTCGCCGGGCGAGCCGGACGCATTCGCCGAGTCACCGGGCAGGTGGTGTGGGGAGGTTCGAGCGTTGCGGGAGTAACCAGGGAAGAGACGCATGGCGGTTCAGGCGCCGCATGAGCAACTGGGCCGTGTGGAAGGGCTGCCGCACCGTTCGCCGGAACAGGACCGGGTCGACACCCTTCCTGGCGCGGCTGCTCACCTGGTACCACGGACCCGGAGGGACGCGCCGTGACCCGGTGAACCTTTCCGGTCACAGCACTAGTAGGGCTTGGTCAGGTTGATTCGCGTGCGGGTATGTCGCGGTGGCAGGTGGGGCAGGCGCCGGCCCAGGTGGCGAGGAGGATCCGGAGTTC